>QHPN01000087.1 GCA_003219115.1 Verrucomicrobiota bacterium
CCTGCAAAAGCTCGGCCGCGCGTTTGCGCGCTTCAAAACGATCGAGCCCATGCAATTCCGGAACAGCTGGGCAATTGATTCGTCCAGTTTCCGTTAGGACATCGACAACCGGTAATTTATGGCGCTGCCCAATCTCGAAATCGACCTTGTCGTGCGCCGGCGTCACTTTCAAAATTCCAGTGCCGAACTCGGGATCAATCAATTCGTCAGCGACAATAGGAATCTCCTCGCGCGAGAGCGGCCGCCAGACCTGTTTACCGACAAGGTCTGCGTACCGCTTGTCGTTAGGAGGAACTGCCACTGCGGTATCAGCCATAATCGTTTCCGGCCGCGTCGTCGCCACTTCCAGAAAACGGCCGGGTTCGTCGACCAGTTCATAACGAACAAAGTAGAGACTTCCTTTTTGCGGTTTGCTGATGACTTCCTCGTCCGAGAGTGCCGTTTGGGCGGCTGGATCCCAGTTAATCATCCGCCGCCCCCGATAAATCAGCCCCTTGTGATAAAGATCGACAAAAACCTTTTCGACCGCGCGAATGTAATCGGCATCAAAAGTGTAGCGCTGGCGTGACCAGTCGCAGGAACAGCCAAGCCGCTTCAGTTGTTGAATAATGATCCCGCCATGTTTGTCCTGCCATTCCAGAACCCGTCCCAGGAATTTTTCGCGGCCAAGATCGCGACGCGTCACGCCTTCATTTTTGCGCAACCATTTCTCGACCGCCGTCTGCGTCCCAATGCCGGCGTGGTCCGTTCCCGGCAGCCACAGAACTTCATAACCCCGCATCCGCGCGCGCCGCGCCAAAATGTCCTGAATGGTGTTGTTAAGCACGTGACCCAGGGTGAGAACACCAGTAACATTTGGTGGCGGAATGACGATCGAGAACGCCGGCTTAGCCGATTTGGCGTTGGCACGAAATGCCTCTCTGTCGAGCCAGCGCTGATACCACTTTGGCTCAACCGTCTTCGGATCGTAAGTTTTCGGCAACTCCGCCATGGCGATACAGTAGCGCAAGCGTCTCGCTTGCAATGCGAATCGGTGCCTTTGGCTTGGTAGCTGTTCAACTCCGCAGCAGCCTTGCGACTCCGCAGCGCGTCGCCCTACCAGTGACCTTTCGCGGAGACCTATCGGTAGGGCGAGACCGCGTCGAGCCACCCAGCTTTTGCAGCTTCTTCGTATCTGGGCTTTTGGCGTAATCCGCGGTTAAAACGTTTACGCCACTTTAACTTGCGACGCGCGCCGCAAACCGCCACTTTTCGCGCAACATGCGCGCTTCACTGACAGATTCCCATTTTCCCGATGCACACAGATTAAAGAGAAGAAAATCTGCGTAAATCTGCGAAATCTGCGGATAAATCAGAAGATGAAACCGATTGGCGTTTTCGATTCCGGCATTGGCGGCCTTACCGTCGTCAAAGCTCTGCGTGAGCTTCTGCCGAACGAAAACATTTTCTATCTCGGTGACACCGCGCGCGTGCCCTACGGAAACAAAAGCGCGGAAACGGTCGAACGTTACGCCTTGGAGTTGGCGAAAATGTTGATCGCAGAGAATGCGAAACTGATTGTGGTCGCCTGCAACACCGTGTCATCAGTCGCGATTCCGAAGCTGCGCGCTAACGTTTCAGTGCCGGTCATGGGAGTGATCGAACCGGGAGCGAACGCCGCTATCGCCATGACGCGCAACCGTCACGTCGGGGTCATCGGCACGCGCGCGACCATTCGCAGCGGCGCGTATGGGAATGCTTTGCGCGCCCTCAACGTCCACGTTCGTGTCAGCAGCGTGGCCTGCCCGTTGCTTGTGCCACTGATCGAAGAAGGCCTGCTCGACGATAAGCTGACTGATTTGACGATTGAGCGTTATCTCAATCCCATGGCGGCGGATGGAATCGACACCCTCGTGCTCGGTTGCACCCACTACCCCTTGCTCACCAACGCAATCGCGCGCTCGCTCGGCAGCAAGATCCAAATTGTGGATTCAGCGATGAATTGCGCACGCGCAGTCCAAGATTTGTTAGATCGACAATCGCTCGCCACCACCGCGACTTCAGCCGGAAAGTTGGATGTGGCGTTAACCGATGCCGCCGATCATTTTCTCAGCATCGCGCGCGACGCCTTACAATTGCAGATCGGCGAGGTGCAACTCCGCGCTGTCTCCTAGAACGATTCGCGCGCGGCAGACTCTGGACTACCAGATCGTAGGAATGATCGATCATCTTGCGCAGTTCGACCCCTGGAATGCCGCTATCGATTTCGACCGTGTTCCAATGCCTCTTGTTCATGTGATAACCGGGACGCACCTGCTCGTAACGATCGCGTAGTTCACGCGCGAGATCGGGATCGCATTTCAAATTAGCCGTCGCCGGTACTTCATCGAGCGACATCAACGCGAACATTTTGCCGGCGACCTTGAAGACAAGAACGGTTTCACCAAATGGAGTCCCCTCAGTCGCGTTCGGTTTCGCCAGGCAGTATTCGCGAAAATCGACGCCGTCCATTGCAGCCTCAGCGAATCTTCGAGGAAATGGTCTCGACTAAATCCTTGATCGCGATGCGCTCCTGTTTCATCGAATCGCGATCGCGCAGTGTGACCGTATCGCGCAGCTCCTCGCCCTTCTCGCCTAGCGTCTCGAAATCAATGGTCACACCGAACGGCGTTCCGATTTCGTCCTGTCGCCGGTAACGCCGTCCAATCGCCCCGCCTTCGTCGTAGAACACGTTCATGTGCGATCGCAACAACGCCTGCACCTCACGCGCCTTCGCCACCAGCACTTCCTTGTTCTTGAGCAACGGAAAAACCGCACATTTGATCGGCGCCATGCGCGAATGGAAACGCATCACGATTCGCGTTTCCATTTTTCCTTTTTCGTCCGGTGCGCTGTCTTCGTCGTAGGCATCACAGATGAGCGCCAGCACCGTCCGATCTACACCAGCACTTGGCTCAACCACATGAGGAACGAAACGTTCCTTGGTTTCCTCATCGAAATAATCGAGCGCTTTACCGCTGGCCTTGATGTGCTGCTGCAAATCGTAATCGGTCCGGTAGGCCACGCCTTCCAGTTCCTGCCGCCCAAACGGAAACTCGTATTCGATGTCGAAAGTGCCTTTGGAATAAAATGCCCGCTCTTCTTCCGGCACATCCAGAATGTGCAATCGTTTTCGGGAAATCCCGATCTCCTCGTAAAACTTGATTCGCTCTTTTAACCAGTAGGCCAGCAAATCCATCCCCTGCTCCAGAAATATTCCAACTCCATTTGCTCAAACTCGCGCGAACGAAATGTGAAATTGCGCGGGTTAATCTCGTTCCGAAACGCTTTACCAATTTGCGCGATTCCGAACGGCAATTTTTTGCGCGAGACATCGAGCACATTTTTGAATTGCACGAAAATCGATTGCGCCGTTTCCGGTCGCAGGTATGCAATTGAAGCCGGATCGGCTGATGCTCCCATTTGTGTTTGGAACATCAGGTTAAACGGCCGCGCTTCGGTTAAATCTCTGCCGCCGCAATTCGGGCATTGCTTCGTCCCATTTTTTTCGGCGAGCTGATCCGCGCGCAATCGCGCTTTACACGTCCGGCAATCGACCATCGGATCGGTAAAAGTATCGACGTGGCCGCTCGCTTTCAGCGCGGCGGGATGAGT
>QHPN01000088.1 GCA_003219115.1 Verrucomicrobiota bacterium
CAGGTTCTGGAAGTCTCCGTCGAGGCCAGCGGAAACCGGGCCAAGGTATCGATCGAACGAAATACCGGTCTGGCGCCGAACGAAGTCGCACAGGCCGCGGCCAATCTAGGATCTCTGCGGGTTGCCTGATGGTGAAATGCGAAGTTGTATTTCCAGCCCCCCTTCCCGACGATCCCCACAAATGGGATGGTTGGAGCAAGTATAAGTCTGTCAATCCCTACGAGCGTCTCTGTCTTGACTCTCAGCAGAATCCGACCAACGAGCTGATCGAAGAGCATTGCCGTGAGCTCTTGCGGTGGTGGCAGAAAAAGCTTCCGCTGAAAAATCAGCCGAGCAATCCCGTTGCTCAACTCCTCCGTGCCGGCCTCGATGAGTCCTCCAAATACCTGACCGAAGCGCGAATTGAACTGCTCGATCCAGAGCGGCGCAAAAAGGTTGACGCGGTTCTGGCCGCGGAAAAGGAGCAACAGGCGATCGCAGAATTTAACAAGTTTTTCGCCTTCTCAATAGCCGACGGCGGGCTTCGACCGGAGGAGGAGAAGGCGCTGATAGGTTTCGGTGCCGACCACGGTCTGTCCGAAGAGAAAATCCTTCAGTTTATTGAGGAAAAATTAAAGGAGACTGGCGTCAAGCGGATCGTTCCCGAGCCGGAAGTAAAAACGGAAACGGTGGTGGCAGTCGCTCCTGCTGACGCCAAATCAGAATTCCTCCGCGTCTTGCAGCTGAGTGCCCTGGATAGCGAGTCGATGACTGACGATCAGCGCGATGCCTTGATCAACATCGCAGAAAATTCCGGGCTCGATCCGGGTGATGCCGAGGACTTGGTGGATGACTATCTTGAAGAAATCGATCGGAAGCAGATTGCCGAGATTACAAAAGGAAAGGCCAAAGGCCCGGCAGCGATAGCGCGGAATGGGAACACCGCTGTCAAAGTTGCGCCAAAGGTCGGGACAAAGGCGGCGGCCAAGTTCAAAGTCCTCGAAGAGTCGTCTCCGGTGACAATGCCGCGGGGACCTGCATTATCCCCCGAGCAAGAGCGGAAGCGCTACCCCAACCACACCAATTCACTCGGCGGGCAGATGCTCCTCATTCCGTCGGGCGAATTCATCATGGGCAATCCGTTTCCCGGCGCACCTCCCAACGAAACACCGCATTTTCGTGCGAGTATTACTCGATTTTATATGTCGCGGTTTCCGATTACTAATGCTCATTTCGAGGCCTTCGATCCGTCTCACAAAAGTAAGCGTGCGCCAGCCGCCGGGGATCGTCACCCCGTCGTTTATGTCAGCAGCCTCGACGCGATGAAATTTTGCCAGTGGCTCAGCATGCGCGAGCGCAAGAAATATCGACTGCCGACAGAAGCGGAATGGGAATACGCTGCGAAGGGGACAGACGGACGTAGATATCCGTGGGGCAATTTCGATAAACGCGGCGATCTCGCGAATTTCGCCGACAAAAACACTTCCTTCGCCTGGAGCGATCGTCAAGTCGACGACGGCTACGCGGAAAGTTCGCCAGTTGGTTCTTTTCCCCGCGGTGTCAGTCCATTTGGGATCGAGGACATGGCGGGAAATGTCTGGGAATGGTGTGGCGATTTTTTCGAGTCATACAAACCAACCTCCAAGATAGATCCCCGCGGACCGACTAATGGTACCAAACGGGTATATCGCGGGGGAAGTTGGAAGTCGCGCTACGCCAGTTTGCGGACAACTGCGCGGAGCGCAAACCTGCCAAACTTCTCTTGCAACGATCTTGGCTTCAGGATCGTCTGCGAGTGCGAATAGCGTCCTCGGCACGTTAAATCGCGAGACGCCTTCTTCCGTCTTAACGATTTAACGATTTTGACGTGCCCCAAGGCTCAGGGAGTAAAGCGAAACTTCGTCCGACCGCGTTTGGCGTTGGCCTTAGCTTTGCGGCGGCTCTTTTGCGACGGTGTTTCAAACGCCCGCAAGCGTCGCACTTCATCGAGGATGCCTTCCGCGTCCAACTTGCTTTTCAGCCGCTTGAGCGCGCGATCCACTGGTTCGCCTTTTCGAACAATGACTTCTGGCATCAATTCACCTCGATTCCGAAAAAATTCGCCCATTCCACGGCTGGGCAACGCCAATTTACTCCGGTCGTCCACACCCCGTCAAATCCCACGAAGGGGTGGCCTCGGTGCCCTATTCTAACCGCGGATTACGCGGATAAAGCGGATGAGGAAAAAGGCCAGCCGCGTCGGCTGCAGCGCAGGGACCTCCCGAGTGGCGGTGATTACGCAAAGTATCTTGTGTGATCAATCAATGACCTTGGGTTGAGGTCCCTCGGTCGTTGGGCAACAACCTCGGGATGACGGTTGTGAACGTCTCGAATGGATTGGCGGACGCCTCAGAAATACATCTGAGTTCATCAGCGTAATCCGCGATTAAACCCTTGTCCCCGCTCGGGTCGAAGCTAGCTCGCGGTCGCCGGTTTGGTCTGTTTGGAAATGATTTCGCGTTGGAGAGTGGTTTTGCCCCCACCGCGGGCGCGGGTCCACCAAAGCACAATCGGCGAGGCGATAAAGATAGAGGAATAGGTCCCGACGACTACGCCAATGATGATCGCGAGCGAGAAATCCCGCAGCACGGCGCCGCCAAAGAAGAACAAGCACAAAATCGGAATCAACGTGACGGTGCAGGTAAGAATGGTGCGGCTTAGCGTCTGATTGATGCTTTCGTTCATGATCTGTTCGATCGAGCCTTTGCGTCCGCTGGCCAGACCTTCACGAATCCGGTCATAAACCACGATGGTGTCGTTAATGGAGTAGCCGGCAATGGTGAGCACGGCGCCGACCATGGTGAGCGTAAGTTCGCGGTGCAACAGCGAGAACACTCCCACCGTAATCAAAACGTCGTGCAACAGCGCGACAATCGCACCCACGGCAAAAGACAGCTCGAAGCGCAAGGTGACGAAAATCAAGATGCCGAGGATGCCGAGTCCTAGCGCGATCAGGGAACTGCGTGCCAACTCGCCGCCAACAAGCGCTCCGACCCGCTCGGCCCCTTCCACCTTAAACTGCGCCTGTGGCATTACGGTCATGATCTGCTTTTCGACTTGATCGCTGGTGTGCAACGGCGTGCGCACCGTGATGTAATTTTTACCGGCTTGGTTGGACTCCTGAATGGATGCGTCCGCTAGATTTATTGGTGCCAAAGCAGTCCGCACCTGCCCGACATCGATAGCCTGGGGCGAGCTCAGGGTGATGAGATCGCCGCCGCGAAAATCTACCCCGAAATTCTTTTCCCCGCGAACGTAAAACGAAGTTGCGCCTGCAATGATCAAGGCGAGCGAGCACATGCAAGCCAGGAAACCTTTGCCGAGAAAATCGATATTCTGCGCTGAAATAAGGTGCAGCATCGAGACCTTTTTCAATCGGCTATTATCGACGAGGGCTTCAAAGATGTTGCGCCCGACGATGAGCGCGGTGAAGAGGGAGGCCAGGATTCCGAGCGTGAGCGAAATGGCAAACCCCTTGATCGGACCAGTTGCTCGCCAGAACAAAATCACCGCCGTGATCAGCGTAGTGACGTTGGCGTCAAAGATCGAACTAAACGCCTTTCCGTAGGCGGCTTCAATCGCAACCCTGAGCGACTTCCCAAGTGCGAGTTCTTCCCGCAATCGCTCATAGACCAAGACACTGGCATCGACTGCGAGACCAATGGTCAAAATAATTCCAGCAATGCCTGGCAAGGTCAGCACAAAATGGAACATGGTGAGCGCCCCGATGAGCAACACGATGTTTACTAGTAGCGCCAGGCAGGCGATAAGACCGGGAATCCGATAGTAAAGGGCCACACACACCAGCGTAATCGCCAGCCCGACCAAACCAGCGAGAATGCTCGCGCGAATAGAATCCGCACCGAGTGTCGGCGACACGCTTCGTTCTTCCTCGATGCTCACCGGGGTTTGCAGCGGGTTCTCAAGCACACTGGCAAGTCCGCGCGCTTCTTTTTCGCCGAAATGACCAGTGATGACGGCATCACCACCGTAAATCGCATCGCGAATCACCGGCGCGGATTGAATAATTCCGTCCAGGACGATGGCAAAACGATGACCTTTGTATTGCTCGGTGATTTGGCCGAATTTTTTTGCTCCCTCGCCATCGAATTTCAACTGTACCGTCCACCCTTCGTTGCCGTAAAAGGCGTGCGATTCACTTACCCGATCGCCGCCAAGGTCCGCCTTCTTTTTTACCAGCAGACGCTCAGTCGTTGCATTTTCGTTCTCGTCGGCGGCGTGCTTGTAGTTCTCGATTTTGTATTCCGGCGGAACAACATCAGTGCCCTTGTCAATTGCGCCCAATCGTTCGCCATTGTCGGGATAGACCAGACGGAACTCGAGTTTGGCCACGCGCGACAGCTGACCGCGTGCTTCCTGAATCTTCGCCGTATCCAGTCCCGGAATCTGAACTAAAATTCGATCCTGGCCGACGGGACTGATGATTGGCTCGCCGCCGCCGAAGTAATCAACGCGTTTGCGGATAACCTCGACCGCCTGATCCAGTAAGCCGGGCGTAATCGGCTTGTCCTTGTCGAGCTGTTGGAGCTTAATCAAAAACGAGGTGCCGCCTTTGATATCGAGCCCAAGGGCAATCTTCTTCTCTGGCGGCCAGATGGTAGCGATACTGAATGCCACCAGCATCGCCGCCAGGAAAAGAGCGAGCAGGTGCTTTCGCAGTCCGGAATCCGTCGCGAAATACCAACCGAAAAGGACGAGCAACAACAACCCGGCAAAAAATGTAAGGGCGGGATTCATCTGAATTGCGGATTGGGAATTGCGGATTTCGGATCGTCAGCGTCGCTCATTACTTGCACGTCATTGCTCCACGACTCCAACACTCCATTACTCCGCTGACTTAAGCACACTCGCGACCGCCGATTTTTCCATCTCGATTTTCACGTTATCGGCAACTTTCACAATCACGGTCGAATCCTTCACATTGGCAATGAGGCCATGAATGCCGGAGCTGGTGACCACACGATCGCCGGTTTTCAGCGCCTTGATTAGTTGTTGCTGCTGCTTTTGCCGCTGACTCTGTGGGCGAATCAAAATGAAATAGAAGATGATCAGGAAAAAGATGAGCGGCACGAAAAGATTGAATCCGCCTCCTGAACTGGTGGCCCCGCCGGGCGATCCGGTCTGCGCTTGAGCGATTAGTACGAGCGGTGTCATCAAGGGAGTCGGAGCTTAAGCCTGCTCTCGTCACCTGCAATTTTTTAGTTACGGGGACCCAACCCATTCTGCGCCAGGGTCGGAGAGACGCCTTGCCCCGCGTCCCCGGAGGCTCGTCAGGCCGTGGTTTCGCCGAGAAGATCGGTGTTGCGAGTCTTATAAGCAGAAACGAAACCTGAGCGAAATTCATTGAAACATCCCGCCTCAATCGCGTCCCGTGCCTGTCGCATCAGTTCGAGATAGAAGTGCAGGTTGTGCAGGGTAATTAGGCGCAGTCCTAGAATTTCTTCAGCCTTAACCAGGTGACGGATGTAACCGCGTGCGTACTCTCGACAAGCCGGACAGGCGCAGCCCGGTGCGATCGGATTCTTGTCGCGCGCGAACTCAGCGTTCTTCAAATTGAGGGTGCCCGTTGCGGTGAAGGCAGTGCCGTTGCGTGCCAG
>QHPN01000111.1:0-10526 GCA_003219115.1 Verrucomicrobiota bacterium
CTTTGAGGCCATTGTCCCGGTCGGGCGGCCAACCCCAAATGCCTGCTCCGGTGACACGCATCGCGCCAAAGCCAAGCCGATTGACCGGTAGATCTTCGCCTATGCGGAAAATCGTCTCCTACTCCGCCACTGCTGGTGAACTCGCTGCAAAGATCATCTTAGATCCTCCGGCCAACAGCGTAGCTCCGCCAATCAGAGTCGTGCTCAGAAATTTTCGGCGGGTAACACCATCGGCCATCACCTCACGGCTCTCATTCGAAATTTCATCTTCCATACAGCGAATCGTATTTTCGGGTAAAATGCTGTCAACGCACTGACTGGACGGAGATTTATCAGCCAAATACCCGCCTTCGCTGGGCTACGGCGCGGCAGGGGCGCAAGGAGGCGAAGGAGTTAGAGATCAGAAATTCGAGATCAGAGGTAGAGGTGGATCGGCCGCTCCGCGGGCGATGCCGACAATACTCCATCACTCCACTACCCCAGGTCAGCGCGGACGGACAACGCCACGCCACTGATTTTGAGAGCAAATCCTACTTCTTGCGCGTGTAGTCGATCTCCAGCGTCTTCATCTCCTGGCCGCCACGGTTCTCGTACCATTCGAAGATATGATGGTTCTTGTCCGTGATCTTAATGACTTCGCGAACCGGCACCTTCATTCCCGGAACCGGTTCCATTTCGCCAGTATAGGTGAAGGTCTTGGTTGCATCATCGTAGCTACCTTCGGAATTCAGGATTCCCGTGCCCATGTTATCAACCCAGGAAGAAACGAATTTCTGTTTCACGTTGTCGTAGCCCTCAACCGACATGCCCTTAAACGTGAAATCCTTCATCTTGCCGTCGGCGCCCGGCATTTTCATGGTTCCGGTAAACTCGCCCAGGAAGAAACGACCATTCATTACCGGTTTTCGTGTAACACTGCCAGTGGACGTAGACGGAGTCTCGCCCGGAGCCATCATTTTTACGGTGTAACTCCAGGAACCAGCGAGATCGGCGAGGATCTTGTGATTTTCGTTGAGCTTCGCCATCTCCATCATCTGCTTCATCATCTCCGCTGGGTTCGGCGAGGCTGCGGTTGCCGCGGGCGCCGAGACGGCCGGGGCGCTCGGCTGTGGAGCCGGCGATTGGGCAAAGGAAACTGAAACAACAGAGGTTATCGCTGCGAGAGCGATCAATAGTGAAAAAATGCGGGTATTCATGGCGATGATTTTTCCCGTACTCCGGACGGCGTCAAATGAAAAGGAGAAGTGCAGCGCGAGCGGCGCTGCACGTCAATTATCAATTATTGGTGGTGCGGCTCGCGCATCTTGAAATCTGAAATTTCAAACCTGAATTTGGAGGGCACCGCGCTGTCGGCGCCATAACGCCAACGCGCAGATCGCTCCGTGCTCCAAAATTTGTCGTGTTGCCTGATCTCGCGCTATGTTTCGGGCGGATGGAACGCGTCTTTGGGTTGGAGACGGAATACGGCATCACCGTGGAGGGCACGGACTCGGTAGATGTCGTCGCGGAATCGATCGCGTTGGTGCGTAGCTACACCGAGCATGGCGCGTTGATGAAATGGGATTACGGCCATGAAGACCCGCATCGTGACGCACGTGGTTTTCGGGCGAGGGAGTTGCGCCAGGACGTGGACGAATCGGCCTATTACGAGATTGATAAGAGCCGGCCTCTGACCTTTCAGGAAATCAAAAGCGACCTCGTGCTATCGAACGGTGCACGTTTTTACAATGATCACGCCCACCCGGAATATTCCACTCCGGAGTGCACGAACCTGCATGAGATCGTCGCCCAGGAAAAAGCGGGCGAGCGGATTCTGGCTGAGTGCGCGCGACGCCGGAATGCGCATCTGCCGGAAAACGAGCGTGTCTGCCTTTACAAGAACAACACTGATTTCCTCGGTCACAGCTACGGTTGCCACGATAATTACCTGATGCGCCGCGATGTCCCATGGGACCATATCGTCTCTGGTGCGCTGCCGTTTCTGGTGACGCGGCAAATTTTCGCCGGTGCCGGCAAGATGGGGATCGAGGCGGAAAGCGCGCCCGGTCAGCCCGGAGCATTTCAGATTTCACAGCGGGCGGATTTCTTTAGCACTTTGGTCAGCATCGACACCATGAATCGCCGCCCGCTGGTGAACACGCGAGATGAGCCGCACGCCGATGCGAGCAAATATCGCCGGTTTCATGTGATTATTGGCGACTCGAACATGAGTGAGTGGGCGACGGCGATGAAACTGGGGACGACGGCATTGGTCCTGGAGTTGATTGAGAGCGGGAAAGCGCCGCAATTGGAAATCGCGCAACCGATCGACGCTGCCAAATCGATTAGTCGAGACCAGAACTACGATTGGATTATTGAGTTGCGCGACGGGCGGAAAATTTCTGCGATCGAAGTGCAGCGACTCTACCTGGGCGCGGCGCAGAACCTGAATCGCAACGAGGAGAAGGACTGGATTTTGCGCGAGTGGGAGGGTGTCCTGAACGATTTGGAGCGTGATGTCATGATCTGTCGCGATCGGGTAGATTGGGCGGCGAAGAAATTTCTCCTGAACGAGCTGCAAGAGGAAGAAAAACTGGCGTGGAGCGATCCGTGGTTGCAATCGATTGACCTGGAGTATCACAACATCGATTTGGACCGCGGATTGTACTACGAACTGTTGCGGCATGAGTCGATACGGCGCGTCGTCAATGAAGATGAGATTCGGCGTGCGATTTTTTCTCCGCCGGAAACGACGCGCGCGTTTTTCCGCGGTCGCGCGGTCGCGCGTTTTACCCATCAAATCGAATCGATTCAATGGAATGAGATTGTGCTGGGGGCCGACGGGCAGTCCCAAAAAATTGCATTGCCAGAACCAGCTGACCCAAGTCTTGAGCGATTGAATGAGGCCATACGGAAGAGCGCGGACTTCGCCGCATTTCTGCGCGCGATCTCGTAGCACAGACATCCAATGCCAGTCCGGCTCGGACCGTGTGGGGCCAACCCGCGAACGCTTTCGGGGTTGTGATCGGAAGTTAGGCTTCCAGCAATTCGCCGGTCCACTCGGATCTCGACCGACAGCCCCCCAGGTTGTCGGTCGACAAAAGCCTCAAAAGTAAGAAGCCGCCGAGCCGGACTGGCGATATCACGCAAGGACGCGTGCGCTCCCCGGATTCACCTATGTTCCTGATAACCTGCGAGATACAAAGATTGCATCCGAAACACAACGCAATTCCGTTTTTTAGTAAAAGGAATAATCATGGAAATAAGAAAACTGTTCATCGTCGGCGTTTTGCTGGCGATGTCATTTCTCGTTAACGCGCAAGCGCTGGCTTTTACTCAGATTATCGTCTTCGGGGACAGTCTTTCCGATGATGGAAACATCGCCCATCGCGTCCGGGACACGTTCGGGTTTAGTTACCCAAGTAGTAATTTCAATTACAGCGACTATCGCTTCACTGACGATACTAACACTGCACCTGCCGCGAACTTGTATACGGGCACGTGGCACGAGCAACTAGCCAAGACATTTTTGAGTTTGCCAGTGGCAACGAACAGCCTCGATGGCGGAACTAATTATGCCTTTGGCGGTGCCACGACCAAGGATGGCACACAGCAGCGCACCGTTATCAACAACCCATTTCCGTTTACCGGCGGCGATTTCACAATCACTATCGATAATATTGGCAAGCAAGTTAACGATTATCTTGCCAGCCATTCCCCTGATCCCAATGCGCTCTACATAATCTGGGGCGGTGGCAATGATCTTTTCGATGATCACAGCGCCCAAAGCGTGATTGATACTGCCAACCGCGTCGGCGTTTTGATTCAACGCCTGGCCAACGCTGGGGCGCGAAATTTCCTCGTTCCCAATGTCCCGCCGCTCGGCGCGGTCCCGAATTCTTTCGGCGATCCCACTCGGGTGGCGGAACTTGACCTCGCCTCCGCCAATTATCGCGACCAGCTCAATTCCGTCATTGTTTCTACCAGTAGCGGACTGGTCGCTGCCGGAATTACCATTCAAGTTTACACCTTTGATGTCTGGCTCGATGTGATCCGCGTATTGGGCCAGCCCAGGCGCTACGGCTTCGTCGACACTATTGATTCGGCGCAGGACCGATCGGGGGTCAACCCAGACCAATATCTTTTCTGGGATGATCTTCACCCTACCACGGGTGGCCACCACGATCTGGCCAACGAAGCGAATCGACTGCTGAGCGGCCAGATCGGGTCGCTCGCCAAAGCGACCAACATCTCAACGCGAGGAATGGTTGGCACCGGAGAAGATGTGCTGATCGCCGGATTCGTTATTAGCGGCAGCCAGCCAAAAAAGGCCATTGTCCGCGCGCTCGGGCCAACCTTGGGCACGCTTGGAGTGAGCGGTGCGCTGGCGGATCCAACCATTGCCATTGTCAACAGCAGCAATGTTGTGGTCGCGTCTAACGACAATTGGAGAAACACGCAAGAGGCTCAAATCGCGGCCAGCGGTTTTGCGCCGCCCAACGATTTGGAATCGGCCATCATCGCCACTCTCGCTCCCGGTTCCTACAGCGCGGTGGTGAGCGGCAAAAATGGCGGGACCGGCATCGGATTGGTGGATGTTTATGAGTTGGACGCGGCGACCTCGATTTTTCAAAATCTGAGTACGCGTGGGTTTGTTGGCACTGGTGACAATGCCCTGATCGGTGGATTGATCATCGGCAACGGCGAACAGCCGGTGATTGTAGTGCGTGCGATCGGACCCACGCTAGGCAGTTTCGGAATCACGCAACCATTACAAGATCCGACACTTGAAGTACGCGATGCTAATGGGGGTTTGATTTCGTTCGAGAACGATTGGCAGGACAACACGCCGACAGCAGTGAAAGCAGCCTTGCTTCAGCCGCAGGATAGCCGCGAATCGGCCGTCGTTCTCTCGCTGCCGGCGGGCAACTACACCGCAATCGTGCGCGGAAAGAATGGAACGACGGGTGTCGCGTTAGTCGAAGCCTACCGGCTACGTTAACGCCGGAGCGACACGCCTACCAAAAACTCCAAAGTTGAAAAGAGCAGAGGCTTAACCGTGGATTACCTCGATAAAAAGAGCTTCACCTGCGAAGGTTGAGCGGCTCGACGGAGTCTCGCCCTACTATTGGCGTGCAGGCGAAAGTTTCAGCGGTAGGGCGACGCTCTGCGGAGCCGGTTTTTGGCTTAGTTTTCTATTCCCCACCAGCAACCATCAGCCCTCAGGTTCCCATAATTCGATCGGATTTCCCTTCTGGATCATGTAACCGGGCAAACCGGCCATTCAGGTAATTCTCAGGATCGCATAAATCCTGTGAATCCTGTCTATGTTCTCGCGGCGCGGGCTGATAACTTATTTTGTGGCACCATCGGTGTCGCGAAATGCGTCCGGAGTGGGCAACGGCAATAATATCGAAACCAAAATCAAAACGCCGAAAATAATGAAAAGCAATGGCATCTCGATTTTCGCCCGCAAGGTGCCCGTTTGGCGAAGAATCGACGAGACGGAACTAATTAGCAGGAATGATCCAACGACGAAGCTAAACTTGGTGATGCCCTTTCCTGCAAAAACTAGAATGCCGGCAACGGCAAGCCCGCCCGTCCAGAGCCAATCGACTCCGGAAATAACATTGAGAGTATTCAGCAGCCAGGCCGTTCCCAACGCGATAACCAGCACCGCGACCATGATCATTCGTCTTTTTGCGCTCATACTGTTCTTCTTAGTGACTTATCTTGGCCATTGATGGAATCCAAGCTCTAATATTTGCGAACGTAATTCCATTTCTACAGAAATGGCGCCTGTACCCGTCGCCCTGTGGGCGACGCTGCTGTGATTTCTCAACAGCAAGAGGGCAGACTGGTAACAAGTGTCTCGATTCAGATTGGGCTGCTTCTATCATTCGATGTTCGGTGTTCGACGTTCGATGTTTGCTTCTAATTCGTGTTTCCTGGCCTGAGTCTGAGCTCGTCGGTTTGAGATCGGAGACCGATTGTTCTCGTCTGTAATTGTCCAACACTGATTTTGTCCTACTTTGTGCGTCAAATGATTACACGACGACGGGCTGTGAAGTTGATCGGTGCCACCACTGCAAGCGTGTGCCTGCCGATTGGGTCATCGCGCATCTTCGCGGCGGAGGGATCTCCTTTGATGCGCGCCATTCCATCCACCGGCGAGAAGCTTCCCGTCATTGGGCTTGGGAGCGCGGTAACATTCGACGTGCCTTCCAACTCGCCAAAGACGAACGACATCACCGAAGTCATTACGCGTTTCGTCAAACGCGGCGGGAAAGTAATCGATTCTTCGCCGATGTACGGGAATGCCGAAAGCTCGATTGGCCAAATCGCCGCCAAATCGGGTCTGAGTAAATCGCTTTTCATCGCCACCAAGGTTTGGACGTTAGGCAAGGAAGCGGGCATACAGCAGATGGAGCGCTCGCTCGATCGTTTTCAAACCAGAACGATCGATCTCATGCAAGTGCACAACCTGGTCGATGTCGGCACTCACATGAGCACTTTGCGCGAGTGGAAGAGCAAGGGACGGATCCGGTATACCGGGATTACCTTTTCGGAAGCCAAAGGCTTTGCCGAAATCGAGAGAAACATGAAATCGCAGAGACCAGATTTCGTGCAGATCAATTATTCGATCGCCGATCGAGGTGCGGCCCAGCGCATCCTGCCGCTGGCGCAGGAACTGCGCATAGGAGTCATCATCAATCGTCCTTTTGGTAGCGGCGGCGTGATTAAGGCGGTTTCGGGAAGACCGCTGCCGCCGTGGGCGGCCGAGTTCGATTGTCACTCCTGGGCGCAGTTTTTATTGAAATGGGTCGTGTCCCATCCGGCTGTCACCTGCGTGATTCCTGCGACTAACAATCCGCAACATCTGGAGGACAACATGGGGGCCGGTTTTGGCCGGCTGCCGGATGCGAAAACCAGACAACGGATGGCCGCCCTCTTTGCGGTGAGTTAGCAGAGCTACAGTTTCCACCGCCACCGACATCCTTCAGAGGGCTTAGGCGTTTGGTTGTTCACCACGACGTCCTTTCACCTCATAACGAAGTGCCAGCATGCCGCTTTTGTAAGCTTTGACCTCCGCCAGATGGAGAGGAATGTCTCTGTCAAGTTTCTCGAAGAAGAATATCCCATCGCCAATCAAGATCGGCACGATCGAATAACGCACCTCGTCAGCTAGCCCGAGACGAAGGCATTCGCCGGAAATTACGCCGCCTCCAACAAACCAGATGCTACGGAACATAGGCCGCACGCGCCTATTTACCAACTGCGCAAGATCGCCTGAGTAGAACTCGACAGTATCCCGGGTTCGCGGCAAATCGCGACTAGTAAGGACGAAAGTGGGTTTGTCCCCGTACGCCCACCCAGTCCTTGCGCTTCAAAACTCAACGCGGTCTCGTAGGTGCGCGACCCCATGACATAGCAGTCGATTGTCTTGAGGAAGGTCTCGACGAATTCTGGGTCCAAAGTGTCTCCGCCTGCGAATTCGTCTGATGTTTCGAGCCAGTCGACGGTCCCATCCTTTCGAGCGATGAAGCCGTCGAGGCTTGCGACCATGTGAATCGTTACACAAGAATCAAAGTTTGCCATCATGTCGCTTAGGCGTCCTCCACCTGAGTCTTGTCGATCTGCAAAAACTCCACCGGCGCCCCATTGTCTTCGATGAACGCGACGGTGACGCCTGGACTGGGGCTATTTGGTGCGATGATCACCTTCTTGCCCTCGAGTTCCTGCTCAAGATCGTCAACCTAAAGCCGCATGAGGAATGGTCTTGACGAGTTCCGGATATGGCGCATCCGGTTCGTACCTCATCCATTCGATGCGGTAGGGACTGTCTTTGTACCCACTCACATAAATTTTCAAGTGCTTCAGATGCACTTCGCCGTCTCTTTTTCGGTGGTCGGAATTCCGAGATGATGATACTTCCTCATTGCGAACAATCCCCTGAAGGGCTAGTGAAAACGCCTAACGAGAGCAAGCTCAGCCACCGCTCTGGGAGCGAGGCTGCGCAACAGTTGAGAATACACTAATCAAGATCGACATCGACGTGCAACGCCAAAGAGCGGTTGGCGGAAGCGATTGGTTAGGTTTTGGTGTCGTGCTCAGGCAAATCGTTGCCATGGTTAGTCTCCGCGCCGGCGATGATAGACGAGAGCAACATCCCCCGTTTCAAGCAGCGACTTGAGATTCGATATGACCATCGGCCAGCCCTCCGACACGGCTCCGATGAACTTGGAGTCCCGCCGTTCCATCGAATGGGTGAGCGTGAGCTTGGCCGACGCTCCCGTGGGCTCAATCTCGTAGACGCAACGGGAATTGCCCTCTTCCTTGAATTCGGGCTTCCATTCATTTAGCCAACTCATCACCAGCCGCTTCTGCGGAACGATCTCGAGAATCTCGCCCGAGTCCATGAGGCTTCCGTCAGCATACATTCTCCACGTCGAGCCGACCTTCCATTCGCTTTCGACGTCCATTCCGAACCGATACTGCTTTATGATCTCGGGCGTTGTTAGGGCATGCCACAGCTTCTCGGGTGTTATGCGGATGTAGGTAACATAAACAAATTTCGAGCCAGACATGGGATTCTCCTAAGTTTGCGATTCGCTTGTTTGCGAACGGACGCGCATAGGCCTAACGAGAATAAGTTGAGCGACCGCCGCTGAAAGCGACGTTGCTTTCTTTTCATCCTTCATAATTCATCCTTCGGCCTTGATCCGAGGCGGGCGCGGCTCGCTGCATCGCATGGTTAGACAGCTTGGTGCGGCGCGTTCGTCAAAGAAAGCTTACCATCGATGGCTGATAATAACGATGCTATCGCCGCAAATGTCGCCTCCTGCACCGTGCCCGTTCTGTTGCACGAAGGATCATAAGCCGATATGGTAAGACCGCTAACAGGTAGCCGACTCGCGATCGTCGATAACAATGAGATAAGATCGACGAGGCTGAAACCACCTGGCGCGGCATAAGCACTTGCCCGACCTACCGTCGTGTCGAGCGTGTCCAAATCGAGTTGAACATAGAATTGCTTGGCCTGCGAAACGATCACGTCTAATAGAGGTCTTATCCGCTCCTGCGCCTCCGATACGGTCAAGCGAGTGATTCCTGAATGCATCAACGCGGCTACCTCGGAGGGGTCGAGTTCACGTGCACCTAGAAGCAGAATCGAAGAGTCCGGGACTGGATGGAAATTCTCTATTGTCGCCGTCATTTGCCGCCAGCAACGCCCGGCGACCATAGCGAGACCCATTCCGTCTAGAAATCCGCTCGTAGTCGTTTCCGGAGTGTTGAAGTCGGCATGAGCGTCGAACCAAAGCACGCCTGTGCTGGCGCCGAGGCCCGCAATTACTCCTACAGCGGCATTGCAATTGCCACTCAACACCAGCGGAAATCGGCCTACCGAACGGGCAGCGCATATGCGCTTCGCCAGCAGGCGCATTAGTTCAAAGGCGGTATTGATCTCTGCGTGCCAAGTTGCTGCAGATTCGACAACCTCAAGAGCAACGGAATGGTCGTGCGCTGCGAGGTAGGCTTCCAGTCCTGAAGCGCGAAGATGCTCGGGCCCCGCTCCCATGCGAACACCGCGCTGGCCGGAATCATATGGAACAAGCACGATCTGAACATCCATGTTGAGACAAATTCGAGGGGCGGTCTAACGAGAAAGAGCTCAGCCCACCATCGGCGAGCGCGAGCTTTGCGGCGGAACTTACAGTTGATGTCATTGGAAAGCTAAACGTCGGAACGGCCGGTGATTGGCTGGAGCGCATGGTTGGCTTTACTGCTAGCAACCAGCGAAGTCATCTACCGAGATGTGGGGGACAGCAAACCCCGTACGGGACAGTTGCTGTACAAGCTTCTGACTTCGCGTGTTCTTTCGGGAGCTATTCGCAAATTAACCAGACGAGACCTGTCGGCGGTAATCAACCGCCGTCTTCCCGCGTGTACGAAGAAAAGCTCGTCTCATGACGTCGGCGCCCGAAAAGCCAGTGGCAGACGCGATTTCCTCAAGCCCCATCCTGGTGCGCTCTAACATTCGCTGGGCTGCTTCAAGCCGCATGTTTAACACGTAACGAGCTGGTGATACTCCAAGCTCTCGCGTGAACACCCGTTCGAAATTGCGTCGGCTCATCGCCACGCGTCTAGCAAGAATGGGCAGGGTTAATTGTTTCGGAAGATTCTCGGCAATCCAGGTTTGAAGTTCCTGCATCAGTTTCATCTCATTAGCTTGTGCGGATAATGAGACACTAAGTTGAGCTTGTCCTCCAGGCCGACGTAAAAACAACACAAGTTCGCGCGCCACCTCCCCGGCAATAGCGTTCCCGCAGTCTTCCTCTACCCAAGCCAGCGCCAAATCGATGCCAGCGGAGATACCGGCAGAAGTATATATATTTCCGTCTCTCACCCAGATCGGTTCGGATACAACTTTGATCAACGGATAGCTCCTGGCCAGCTCCTCGCTAAATTTCCAATGTGCGGTAGCGCGCCTGCCGTTGAGCACGCCTGCTTTAGCTAGAATGAACGCTCCAACGCATACCGAGCCG
>QHPN01000111.1:10552-13552 GCA_003219115.1 Verrucomicrobiota bacterium
TCACGAGCATTGCGGGTGGAGAGACCACACACGATCAACAACGAATCGAAATTCCCTTTCAGAGAGCGGAAATGTCCCGCAGCTTGGAAGGAGAGCAGACCTCCTTCGCCTTTTACCTCAAGGTCCTTTCGGTGCGTCACGATTTCGACCGTGTAGATCGATTTGCGCGAAAGGCGGTTTGCTGCACCTAGAACCTGTATCGGCCCGACCAAATCAAGTTCTTCGACGGGTGGAACCGCCAGAACGATGATGCGTCGCTGCATCTGCAGGATAGTCTGTTCTCGCGCAGTTTTGAGCTTCCTGACCACATCCGTTATTCAAGCGAACTTGCTCAATGATGCCAATCGGAAACCACACATTGGCGAAAATCGTCTGACCTTTGGCGTAGCAACGGTCCGCGCAGGGATCATCGTCATCGTTGAAGGGAACAAAATAATGAGACCTAAATCCTGTACGACCGATTCTACTTGGGCGGGCACCGAGCAAATTCTGGGTCACTGCGGAAACGACCGAGGTCAGATGGCATTAACAAAAATTGATTTGCGTAACAAAGTCGCGGTTGTGACTGGCGGGGGACGCGGCATCGGCCGCGCTATCGCTCTCAGGCTCGCAAATGCCGGTGCCAAGGTCGCGGTCATTGCGCGCACAGAAAACGAGATCGCCGAGACCAGCCGGCTGATCCAGCAGGCCGGCGGTCACGCCCGACCGCTTGCGGGCGATGTCACCAACGCCGATGCCATGTCTTCCGTATTCTCTGTCATTGAGCGCACGCTCGGTTACGTGAGCATTCTAGTGAACGACGCCGGCATCATCGGCCCGATTGCGCCCTTCTGGGAAACATCCATCGAAGAGTGGTGGCGCGTGCTCGACGTCAATCTTCGTGGCGCGGCATTGTGCTCACATCTTGTATTGCCCGGCATGGTCACACGTCAGCATGGGCGGATCATCAACCTCATCTCCGGCGGCGCCGCCTTCTCGCTCGCTTATTTTTCCGGCTACATCGCCAGCAAGGCAGCACTGGCTCGCTTCAGCGAAGTGCTGGCGGCAGAAACGAAGCCGCACGGCATCTCGGTCTTTGCCCTGGCCCCCGCCACCGTGCGCACCGCCATGAGCGAACATTCTCTGAACTCTCCGGATGGAAAGAAATGGATTCCCTGGTTTGCCCGCATTTTCGATGAAGGTCTGACCGTTCCGGTGGAGCGCGTTGCCGAATTTGCGGCGCAGTTGTCTTCCGGCGTTGCCGACGCGCTTTCTGGCCGCTTCCTATCGGTAACCGATGATCTCGAGCTCCTGCTGAACAATGTGGCGGAGATCGATCAAGAGAATCTGTATTCCTTGCGGGTTCGGAAGCTTCCTTCCGCTGTTGCCAGCACGAAGTTTGACGCGATACGAAAAGGCGCAGAACAAGCGGGATAATCCAAAACAAAGCCCGCATCTGCTGGCGCAAATGCGGGCCACTGCTCACTTGGTTAGACGAATTCGCGCAACCAACAGCAAATGTCCAACGATGACGATGCTCCCGTATAGAACGCTAGCAAAAGAATGGCGGGCACGATAGTTCTGGCTTCGAGGCTAGCTCCTGGATACGGGATGTAAGAAGCGACCCCGGCGATCCGGAAGACAAACAACATAACACAAGCGGGAAACGTGAAATTATGAGCCATAGCAGCTCCCGCAAAGTCGTATTCAGGCGGGCGAGTCTATGTGGCTCCGATTGCTGCTGCCGACACGGCCCGAAGACCACCGCTGATGTCCAATCGTGCATTCATCTAACGAGACGGAGCTCAGCCACGGCTGGTGCGAGCGAACTTTGCTACAACTTTCAATGTTGAAGTCATCTGAAAGCTAGACATTGGAACGGTCAGCGGTTGGCGGAGCGATTGGTTAGGCCTTTCGAAGCAGCTGATCCGCAGTGAACTCGACAATCTGAGGTGGATCGACGTTGTAGTCACTGTAACGAATCCAAGTTGGACGGACGCGAACGTAAATCAAGCCCGGGCAACTGCGCCGGGCGCGTCCATCCGGGTAGACGCGGTAGTAAATGTCTGTCAACCGCTCAAGCTCTCCACCTGAAGGCTCGTCGGCCACGCCTTCGTATTGCGCCGTGCGCTCATCGCCTGGAAGCAGTCCGCCAATGACAAAAGCTACTCTGGGGTTCTGACGCAGGTTTGCCACCTTCCGCGTCGAATCCAGAGTGTCGAAAATGATCTCAAACTCGTCCGACACAGCAAAACCCACGACCGCGGCTTGAGGAGCTACCGAGGTGGAGACCGAAGCTTCAACTGCTAGTCGGTGCTCTCGCAAGAACCTCAGCAACTCTCCTGATTGCATACGTAACAGCACGACGGCTAACGAGATAAAGCTCAGGTACGGCTCGGAGCGGCGCAAGCGGCAACTGTTTTCGGTACCTTAATTAAGTTGCGCATTCGAAGGAAGGGCGCCCGTCTTAGCCCTTGCCTGGAGCGCCCCTGTTAGGTCCGTCGCGTTGCCTCCCGCTTAAGTTTTTCCGCGTCCCGCCTCTCATAACGGATGCGACCAATCCGGCTGAGCACGGCAATCCCGATGAAGATAGCGAGGGAGATCCACCCGGGCACCGAAGGCGCATAAAGACTGGAATCTCGGACCGGATGACCTGTATAGAAAAAGAATGCCGCAGCTATCAGTGCGGCGGCCATTGCAACCAACGCCCAAGGATTCATCCGATCGCGCTAAGTGCGAGCCACAGACCTAACGAGACGGAGCTGAGCCACCGCTGGCGAGGGCGAGCGTCGCCTTACTCTCAACCATCATCACTCAACCCTCAACTTCTTAATACAGCGGCCAGCGGTTGGCTCGAGCGGTTTGTTAGATGAAACGGTTTCAATGCTCTCACAGTGTGAATGCGATCGGTACTCGCACGCGCGAAACAAAGTTGGGCCGAAAAATCCATCGCTTCAATGCTTCGACAGCGCATCGATTAAGGGCTTGCGATCCGGTGCTTTTAATAACGCTGACTTCGAT
>QHPN01000111.1:13670-14115 GCA_003219115.1 Verrucomicrobiota bacterium
GTCCTTGAAGTCTCCAATGAATGGCATGCCGGGCTGATGCGCCGCCGGCGGTTGGGCATATACGCAAAGGGTCAGCGACAGAATCACGGCGCTAACGAGGCTCACTAATTTCATCTAACGAGAACAAGATAAGCTACCGCGAGCGGGAGCGCGCGTCGATGCGGATTGCGAGTGTGAATTCATATGAAACTGGGTAGTACGGCGGCTAGCGGTTAGCTCCATCGCCTGGTTAGGCCCGTGCGGGTATCTCGTCCACTGGTCCGTCTCTGCGGTGTCCTTCATGAGCGCGTTGAGCGTGACGAGAAAGTGTCGCATGTAGCGGGTGAGAAAGAGAGTGTTTGCTAGAGCGCCCTAAAATATCTGGCGGCGACTCAAAGTCGAACACATCGCGCTCGCTTTAGACTGACAGCACTATCGCGGCTGGCATCACCGTTCGTTGACATGA
>QHPN01000245.1 GCA_003219115.1 Verrucomicrobiota bacterium
AGTTGCTTTTCGATGTAGGCATCCACGTTTTGCTCGTCACCAATCTCCTGTAGCATTTGAATGACGCCCTCGTTCGCGCCGCCATGCAACGGCCCTTTCAGAGTCCCGATCGCCGAAGTGATGGCGGAATAAAAGTCGCTCAGCGTCGAGATTGTTACCCGGGCGCTAAAGGTCGATGCATTCATCCCGTGATCGGCGTGCAGGACAAAAGCGACGTCCAACGCGTCGGTCGCTTCCTGGGGCTGTGGTTCGCCACATATTAAATAGAGGAAATGCTCCGCCTCAGTCAGGTCGTCGCGCACTGGCGGCAAAGATTTTCCCTGTCGGGCACGATGAAAATAAGCGGCGATCACCCCAATTTTGGCGGTGATACTTCGGGCACGTCGCTCGTTTATTTCCCGTGTCGCTTCTTTGTGGATATCCGGATCATAAAGCCCCAACATTGAGATGGCCGTGCGCATCACGTCCATGGGATCAGCGTCTTTTGGCGCCGACTTTATGAACTCGATAACCGGATCTGGCAACTGCCGCTCGGCCCGCAGCGCATGCATGAATTTATCGAGCTCACGGCGGTTAGGCAGCTTCCCTTTCCATAAAAGGTAGACGACCTCCTTGTAACTAACTTTGCCAGCAAGGTCGTTGATGTCGTAACCGGAATAAACGAGCTGACCCTTATCGCCAATGACGTCGCTTAATCGCGTGGTATTGGCAATAATACCTTCCAAGCCACGGTCAACACTCGCCGCCTTTGGCTGCGGGGCAGGTCCTGTTTTGTGCAATTCGGCCACAGACATTTCAGCAAAAATAACTCAGCGCTTCATTCGCGCAATGAGCGTATCCGCCATTGTTGCTGGTGTTTCGGCTACGGCAACGCCGGCGGCCCTGAGCGCCTCGATTTTTCCCACAGCTGTGCCCTTGCCACCGGAGACAATGGCGCCGGCATGTCCCATCCGTCGGCCGGGCGGCGCCGTGACGCCAGCGATGAAAGCCGCGACCGGTTTGCGGCAATTATCCTCGATCCAGGCAGCCGCTTCTTCTTCGGCCGAGCCACCGATTTCGCCAATCAGAATCATCGCTTCGGTCCCGGGATCATCATTAAAAATCCTGACGGCATCGAGATGTGACATGCCGTTGATGGGATCGCCGCCAATTCCGATGCAGGTCGATTGTCCGTGTCCACGACTCGTTAGCTGCCAAACTGCTTCATAGGTTAAGGTTCCCGATCGCGAAATGACGCCGATATTTCCAGGTTTATGAATATAACCCGGCATGATGCCGATCTTGGCTGCTCCGGGAGTGATGATCCCGGGACAATTTGGACCAATCAGACGCGATTTCTTTCCGGCCATCTGCGCTTTCACTCGCATCATGTCCATCACTGGAATGCCCTCCGTGATGCACACAACCAGCTCGACGCCGGCGTCGACGGCTTCGAGAATGGCATCGGCCGCGCCCGCCGGTGGGACAAAGATCATTGAGACATTGCAACCGGTCTCTCGACGCGCCTCCGCCACCGTGTCGAACACAAGGACTTGGTCGTCGAATTTTTGGCCGCCTTTTCCCGGCGTCACGCCCGCGACAACATTAGTTCCATACTCCATGCATTGGCGCGTATGAAAGGTGCCGGCACTGCCGGTGATTCCCTGCACCACGAGGCGAGTGTTTTTATTGACCAATACAGACATGCTAAAAATGACGAATGACGAATGACGAATTCCGAATGATCAAAAGCGAGGCATTGTTGCCGAGGCCAATTTCGTGCTTCATCATTTGATCATTCCTTCGTCCTTCGTCATTCGAGCTTCGTCATTTTTGCTTGCGTTTATGCACGACCAGCTTGTTGCCATCGGGGTCGCGGAACTGCGCCATCCAACAAACCGGCGTTTCCGTTTTTGGGATGTCGAAGGTAACGCCGCGTGATTTTAATTTCTCAACCACAGCGTCGATATCATCCACCTCGAACGCGACGGTTGTGCCATCGCGTGAGGGCTGCCAGGCCGGATGACAACCTACACCGATCGTAGTGGGACCAATGTCGTATTCGACCCATGCTCCTCCCATCTGAGTCGAAGTCGGCTTCAGCTCGAGAGTTTCCTGGTAAAATTTGCGCGCGCGCTCTGCATCGGAAACGGCAATGGCAATGAAGGCTACTTCTTTAATCATAAACAGGGCTGTCTTTCGTTTTCTGGTTTCAATTTGTGAATGACGACGTGGTTTCCATCCGGATCCTCGATAATCGCCATGCGGCAGCACGGACTCTCAAACGGCTCAGTCGAAAATGACACTTTCCGATCTTTCAACAATTTTATCGCGTCGTCGAAGTTCTCCACTTCCAGCGCGGCGCCGGTTCCCTGACCGGAAGGCAGCCAGTCGGGACCAACACTGGCGATGGCGAGCGTATTATTGCCAAGCGAATACTCCACCCACTTTCCGCCCATCATTTCTTCCGAAACTCTCAGCCCCAGCACGCCTTCATAGAATGCGCGTGCCCGCTTCATATCCGTGACAGGAATTCCGACAAAGGCGAGTCCGTTAATCTTCATCATGCTCTATCGACTTCTTGCCGCCTTCACAACTTTCTCCGCTGCGTCAGCCAGATCATCCGCGGTGATCAGCGCCACGCTGCTTTCCTGGAGCAGCTTTTTCCCTTTCTCGACGTTGGTCCCTTCCAGTCGCACCACCAGCGGAACTGAAAGATGCACTGTTTTCGCCGCATTAATAATTCCCTGCGCAATCACGTCGCACTGCATGATTCCCCCAAAAATATTAACCAGAATCGCCTGCACCTTTTTGTCTCCGATCAAAATCTTGAAAGCTTCCGTCACTTGCTCTTCCGTGGCACCGCCACCGACGTCGAGAAAATTAGCAGGACTACCCCCGTAAAACTTGATGATATCCATTGTCGCCATGGCCAGGCCTGCGCCATTAACGAGACAGCCGATATTGCCATCCAAACCGATGTAATTCAGACCGTGTTTAGAGGCTTCGACTTCGCGCGGATCTTCCTCGGCAATATCGCGCATGGCTGCGATTTCCGGATGCCGATAAAGGGCGTTGTCATCGAAGTTAAATTTCGCATCGAGCGCCAGCACCTCTCCCTTTGGGGTAACAACCAACGGATTAACTTCTACCATCGAGCAATCGAGGCCGATGAAGGCGCGGTATAAGCCGTCGAATAATTTCGATGCCGCTTTCAATTGTGACGATTCAAACTCCAGTTCCTTCGCCACCTTGCGCATTTGAAACGGTTGCAAGCCGGCCAATGGGTCGATTGATTCGCGAATAATTTTCCCGGGCGATTCGGTGGCCACGCGTTCGATTTCAACACCGCCTTCCGTGCTCGCCACAACCAATGGCGCCGCGGTAGGCCGGTCGCGGAGAATTGCAAAATAAATCTCGCGCTGGATCTGCGCCGCCTCCGTCACCAGCACTTTGTTGACCACGCGACCAGCCGGTCCGGTCTGATGTGTGACCAGTGTTTGTCCGAGCATTTTGCTCGCAATTTCACGCGCTTCCTCCGGCGTTTTGCAAACGTGCACCCCGCCTTTGAATCCGTTCGCGAAGGTCCCCTTCCCTCGCCCGCCGGCGTGAATCTGCGCTTTCACCACGACCTCGGCCGGCGCGAGTTCGCGCGCGATCCGTTCCGCTTCCTCCGGCGAGGAGGCGACCTTGCCGCGCGTTGTCGCTGCTCCGAATTTTTCCAGTAATTCCTTGGCCTGATACTCGTGAATGTTCATCGCGGGCGAAGCAGGACTAAGCGCGGAACTTTCACGCAAGCAATCGAATTTCTTCTCGATCGGTTATGATGAATGCCCGCAAGCGTGTTCGTCTGTTTGCATGAAAAAGCACTTTTCATTTTCGGATTCTTTCGCCTAATTGCGTGAATCAAAAAAATGCGAAACCCGTTTATGAAATCACCCCTCGTTATTCTTTCGATTCTGCTCATCTCCGGTCTCTGCGCACGCGCGACAACAGAACAGGAAAAGGCCTTCGTCGAAAAATACAAAACCGCGCTCGAAACGAAGGACACGACAACATTACAGTCGTGCCTCTACACCACGGGCGCCGACCCCATGATCGTCGGCTTTTACAAAATGATGCAGTCCAACGGGGAGGGCGACAAAGTTTCCAAGATCGAACTAGAAGAGCTGACACTGGATGACGTGAAAAAGGCAAGCGCGCCACAGGATGGTCCGAGCGGAAAAGTCTGTCTCAACCTGAAACCGACGAAGAAGCTTGTGATTATGACTGAGAAAAAAGACGAGAACGGCAGCTCGACCAATACCACGGAGAATTTCATCGCCGAAAAAGACGGGAAATTTGTCATTCCCGTGCCAGGACCC
>QHPN01000246.1 GCA_003219115.1 Verrucomicrobiota bacterium
CGTCCTGGCCAATTCATTGCCGCGCGCAAAAATCATCGTTTTCACCCGACACGGTGCGATGGGGCGTAACACTTCCAATCTGCGCCCGGAACACGCCACCATTTTTGCTTTCACCCCAAGTGAGGAAGTGCGACGCCAACTCGCGCTTTGCTGGGGAGTATGTCCGGTGCGGATAAAATTTTCCGATGATCCGAGTATAACCATCGAAGCGGCGGAAAAATATCTGCGCGAGGCAAATCTGACTTCCCCGGGCGACAATCTGGTAATCATCAGCGATCTGCGCGCGGGCAACACGCTGGTCGACACGGTGCAACTGCGGGCGGCGCGATGATCGGAGGGATGCGTTTCTGCGCGTCGTGGGTGCTTCTGGTAACGGCGGTCTATGACCGCCGTTTTTAGCAGCTCGGCGGTCATAGACCGCCGCTACAGCTACCAGCCCCCTTTGTGCCTACGCCTCGACCGGCATTTCCAGGTCGATGTCGATTGGTCGCTCTTTCTTGGCCAGGGCGCGACGCAACTTCGACAGCGCGATGTTTTGCAACTGGCGAATACGTTCGCGCGTCACCCCAAATTTCTTCCCGACTTCCTCCAGCGTCTTGGGCTTGCCGCCATCGAGTCCGAAACGCGAGAAAATAATTTTGCGTTCGCGATCGTCGAGCACTTCGAGCAACCCGCCGACTTCGTTGCGCAGATTTTTGTCGCGCAACAGTTCGAACGGCGTCATCGCTTCCTCGTCGCCGACGATTTCGCCAAACTCAGTCGAATCATCATCACTGATCGGCGCATCCAGTGATGCCGGCCGAATCGAAACCGTCTTCAATTGCGAAACTTTTCCAGCGGCGATGCCGATTTCTTCGCCGAGCTCGTCGTCGGTCGGTTCGCGGCCGAGTTCTTCGCTCATTTGCAAGGAGACACGGCGCATCTTGGAAATTTTGTCGACCAGATGCACCGGCAACCGAATTGTCTTGGATTGATTGGCAAGCGCGCGCTTGATCGATTGCTTGATCCACCACGCGGCGTATGTGGAAAGTTTTCCACCTTTCGCGGGGTCGAAACGCTCGACCGCTTTCATCAGGCCGATGTTTCCCTCCGAAATCAAATCGAGTAGCGGCAATCCAAGGTTGGCGTAATCGTGCGCGATTTTCACCACCAAACGCAGATTCGAACGGATCATCAAGGCGCGAGCTTCCTTGTCGCCGCGCTTAATTTTGGCGGCGAGTTCGATCTCCTGTTGAGGAGTGAGCAGTGGAATCTGCCCGATCTCGCGCAGGTAAATTTTTATTCCAGTATCGCTATCTTCAGCAGCCATAAAAGTTTTTTTCATGAACGTGCACCGGGGGCAGGCTATGCATTTTCCGACTCATTACGGGTCGAAGGCGTTCCTTAATCGCAGCATTTATCACGCGCGAAAACGGTTAACAAGGTTAAATATTCGCATTTCTGACACTTCCTGGATGTGTTTCGTTCAATTAAGTGCTTCCATTTGATTGAGAGACACTTATGCACTATGGAAATTTGAGAATTACGGCCACCTTTTGGTCTGAAAAAGGGACCACTCCCAATTGTTTTCGAAGCCCGCGGCGAAAATGCGTCAAATATTCTCGTTTTTTTCCTCCGATTTTTCCCATCTGGGCCAAAATCACCCGCCACACTCCTATATTATATGAGTCCGCTTGAGCATTGGGCGTTGAATTATTCAGCGGTCGACTTTTCTCTTGCCATCATAGGCCCATTTTCCGATCAATTTCGACCTAGGAGAACTGTTTGAATTACTGGAATGGGTCGCGCGTAGAGGCAGAAGGGCGGATGGCAAAGAGTGAGGGAGGCGCATCCCCGGAGCGGGCTGCAACGACCGAGCGACGCGGCCAGCCCCGAATGTTTTCGGGGCCAGCTGCCCTTCTGCCTCGCGCCGGCAATGGTTGCGTTGATTTTGGCGTTGGCCGGCGTCGCTCGCTGGGCCGAGATCGCTGCGGATATCGGCGCTGCGCTTCGCGCCTTGGCCAACGCCAAAATCCACAGCAACACGACCCCGTTCCAGTATCTCCGAGCTCGATTTGCCTCTTTTCCCGCGAAATTTTCTCTGGCACCCTCGCCCCAGATGTTCGCGAAATTTTATTCTGCCGCCGTTTACGGCGTTGATGCCTACGAAGTCGAGATCGAGGTGAACTCGGCCGGCGGACTGTCTGCCATCGTGGTCGTCGGATTGCCCGATGCGGCGGTCAAGGAAAGTAAGGATCGCGTCACCACTGCGATTTCGAACAGCGGATATTACTGGCCGCGCGGACGCACGACGGTGAATCTCGCGCCGGCTGACATTCGAAAGGAAGGGCCGAGTTTCGATCTACCGATTGCGCTTGGAATGATCGCGTGCAGTAAGGAAACGGATACTGCGGAATTTTCGCAATACAGTTTTGTCGGCGAACTGGCGCTCGATGGTGCGGTGCGTCCGGTGAAAGGGGTGTTGCCGGTTGCCATTGAAGCGCGGAAGCGCCGAAAAAAGGCGCTCTTTGTTCCGGCAGCAAACGCGCAGGAGGCCGCGATGGTGAAAGGAATCGCGGTCTATGGGGTGCGAAATTTGCGCGAAACATTTTCGTTTCTAATTGGCGAATGCTCGCTGCAACCCGCCCACGGCAATCTCGAAAATTTTTTCGCCGCTCATCAAAGCTACGATGTCGATTTCGCTGACGTGAAAGGCCAGGGACATGTGAAACGCGCGCTGGAAGTAGCAGTTGCCGGCGGTCACAACATTCTCATGGTGGGCCCGCCCGGCTCGGGCAAATCGATGTTATCAAAGCGAATCGCCACGGTGATTCCCCCGATGTCGCTCGAGGAAGCGATCGCGACGACGAAAATCCACAGCATCGCTGGATTACTGACAACGGAGCAATCGTTCGTGCCGACGCGCCCGTTTCGTTCGCCGCATCACACGATTAGCGATATCGGCCTGCTCGGAGGGGGCGCGATTCCGAATCCCGGTGAAGTGAGCCTTGCTCATCACGGCGTGCTCTTTCTCGATGAGCTTCCGGAATTTCATCGCTCCACCTTGGAAGTGATGCGCCAGCCGCTGGAGGATGGACGCGTCACGGTTTCGCGTGCTGCCGGCAGCGTCACGTTCCCGAGCGAATTCATGCTGGTGGCGGCAATGAATCCGTGCCCGTGTGGATACTTCGGCGACTTGAAGCGCGAATGCCGGTGCAGCCCGAGCCAGGTGCAGCGTTATCGCCAGCGCATCTCCGGCCCGTTGCTGGACCGGATTGATCTCCACATTGAGGTGCCATCGATCGAATATCGCGACATGGCGAGTGAACGTGCCGAGGAGCCTTCGAGCGCGATTCGGGAACGCGTTTCGGCCGCGCGCAAACAACAGCAGGCGCGTTTCGCTAACGATTCCAAGACAAACTGCAACGCGCGAATGGGAACAAAGCATTTAAGACAATGGTGCAAGCTGGATTGGGAATCGCAGGAACTTATTAGGGTGGCCATGACGGAATTGAACCTCAGTGCCCGGGCCTACGATCGCATTCTCAAAGTCGCGCGCACCATCGCCGACCTCGCCTCCGCGGAGAACATTACCGACGAACACGTCAGCGAGGCGATTCAGTATCGGAGCTTTGATCGGACATTGTGGGTTTAAAATTCATCTCGCAGTTTCGTTCGAGCATCCGCACCAAGAACTGATCTGTGCGTTTGCGGTTTGGCATACAATATTTCTCACCTAGGATCGTTGATGGATTTTCACCCTTTAATTAAACTTTTGGTTTCCCTGTCTGTTGTTGTTGGCAGTGCGTGGTGCGTTTGTGCGAGTGAGCCGCAGCAAAGTGTTTCGGATCAAATCCGTAATGAGCTTTTCGAAGCGCGGGACGCGGCTTGGCGTTCTTTCTTTGAAGAAGATCCCGCGACTGCGATTGAGAAGACGATTAGTCCCGACGTGATCGCGATTCAGGAGAACGACGAAAAATGGGATAACCGCTCCCACTTGATCACGGTGGCCAAGGCTATGCAGAGCCAGAAGATCAAGTTGATCCGGCTGGAGTTTCCCCGCACCGAAGCGCAGGTCTTCAACGATATCGCGATTCTCTATTACACCTACATTTTTGAAACGGGGATTGAAGGCGGAGTTTCCGGTGTGGACGCGTGCCGCGGCACGGAAGTCTTTGTGAGCAAGGACGGACATTGGCTGGATGTCGGCTGGCATCTTGATAACGGAGCGTTCCAATTCAAAGATGGCCGTTGGGTGAAGATGGGCGATCAACCGCTGCCCAGTAGCGGTAAACGTTAACTTCCCGAAAGGGACCGGAGAGGGCATGGCTGCGCGGTTCATGGTGATTTCATTTCAACGCAGTGGTTTGAACTGGCTGCGTTATTGCACGGAATATTTCACCGGCATGCGCACTCCGGGTCGTCCCCAAATCATCGCAGAAGGTCCGGTTTTTTTCGATCGCGCGCATGATGTGCGGCGAAAGCCGAAACGCAGCGACTTCACCGGTTTGTATGATGCGAGCGGGACGGAGGTTTACGAACGCGTCGCGCTGTTGCTGCGCAATCCATACGACTGCTTTACTTCGCATTATTTCGGACGAACGGGAGTGAACTTTAAGCAGGGCTTCGAACGATTTGAAGCCTACGCCAATAACATCAATCAGTTCGATGCCTTAAAGGCGAAGAAAGCCGTGTTCTATTTCGAAGATTTCGTCAACAACGAGGACGGGACACTTCGCTTTCTCCGCTTCTTCGACATTGATCCCGGCGGGCGACCTTACAATTTTACGGAAATGATCGAAGCGTCGCATGGTTGGTATCGCGGTCATCACGGACTCTTTATTGAGCGCGAACGCCCGCAACTGAAAGCAAAAGAACGCACTGCGATCTTGCGCATGTTGAAGCATGAACTCCACGACAATTTCGAGCGCTATCTCGGCCGATACTTGCTATCGTAGCCACGGCGACTTGGAAGTCGGTATCTGTTCAGGCCAAAGGCGCGAATCAAGATAGCCTGGGGCAACGCCCCAGGAACTCGTCCGAAAATAAATTCTCCAGCGCTGTAAGCGCGATTCAATTGGTATTGGCAATTACGGCGGGAAAGAATGCCTTGAGTCGCGCCTTCAGCGCTCAGACAAGGTATAATTCCGATTCCTGGGGCGCTGCCCCAGGCTGGGATTGAGGCAGCGCCATTGGCGCTAAATACATCCGGAAGTCGCTGCGCCCAGTCAGGGCCCTCGCTCGGCAGCGACTCCGAGAGGATGGATCAAAAAAACAAGCGCCGGGGCGACCTAACCTGATCCGCCCCGCGCGTTCCTAACCAAAGTATTTTAACTTTTGTGACTGGATGATGATTATTTGGAACGCCCAGAATGCTTTCCGCTCGAAGGTAGATCTACAGGCAAGCCTCCGGCGAGTCACTAATTGCAGTGAACAGGCTCGGCCAGAAATGCGGCTCGCTGGCCTGTTGTTAGATTAACAATAGCGCGGCCGGTGATTTCTCCGCGATCGTTGATGTCTTTGGCGCGTTCGAGTAGTCCGGTGTAGTCGGATTGCTTCAGGTCGTTGAGATCTTTCATCACTCCGTTCTCCCAGAGAAAGCCACGGCAATCGACGCCATCTGCGTCGCAGGAAATGCCTACGACCTGGCGGCGTTCATTGATGCCGTAAGCCTGACTTGCGACGTGTTTGGGTGTGCGGTTCGGCAATGCGCCCAACGGACGAATGCCAGCTTCCGGCGTCCAAATGAATGCGTGTAAAATCTCACCGTTCGGATAAGCCGGATCACCAGCAAAGCCGACGATGTCACCTCTTCGGTTGATGTTAGTCGGCGTATTCCACCAACGGGCTCCCAAGTTACCAAGGTTAATGATTTTATCATCCTGCCAGAGAACCGCGTGTTTGGCGGTGCGTCGCCCAATGGCCTGATCGCAGATACCGGAGATACCAACTATTTGGTTGCGATCGTTAATTGCGATAGCTGCACCCGAGGTATCGCCGAAACCGAGTGGTAGTTCGTGAATCTTGTTGGCGTTATCCGTATCCCAGAAGACGGGTTTGAACTGAAGGACCTGCGGTGGCACACAGTTAGGATCATGACAATCGTTCTCCGCCCAACCGACGATGAGGCCGCGGTTGTTGAGACCGGCGGCGATGGCGTTGTTGTTATGTCCCAAGGTAGAAAGCGGGATTAGCCCGTGCTCTGGTCTCCAGACAAAACCATGAATGAGATACTTCGTTGCGAATGGTCCGGAGAAGAACACCGGCGCGCTCCAGATTTCACCCAAGGGTTGGACGGTACGGGTCTGCGAGATTCCAGCCATCAGATCGCGCGTCGTTTTGACCGACCATGCGACCGAGCTATTAGGCCCGCCCAATGTTCCAAGGTCGGTCAATTGGTTGTCACGCCAAATTGAGGCGTGCCGGGCGGACCCGTCCGAAAGAGTAGAGTAGCCTCCGACCCATGTGCGGTCGTTGATGCTGTTGCCCCCGTCGTTGACCGAGCCGAGCGATGGTAGGTTGGTTACGTTGTACCGTGGCAAAGCCTCGGGTGTCTGGGCCGGGGCGCGCTGAGCGAAGACCAGAGCCACCCCGCCGAGTATGACCAGGATAATGAGCAAAAGAATCCATCCACTGTAATCACGCTTTACGGCATAGTGAGCCGAATACGGCCCGCGGTCTCTGCCGGAAGGCGACGCCGGCGAAGGAGAGTGAGAGTTAAGGGTTTGTTTTGGCGTCGTCATAAATGTTTCCTCAATTAATGAATTGTTTACTAAGTATTAGAGGCTGGTCTCTGATTGAAAAAGAGCCACTTCGCGCGTTCGGGGTAGACCACTTCTGCGGCCAGAGCGGCAGGAGGTTAAAAGGCGTTAAAACGTTAAAAAGTTGAACCGTTGACGGGTTGAAGGCCGTCTCGATGTTCGACGTTCTCGTCACGTGAGGGTGGGAGTGAAGGGAAAAAGGGAGTTTCGAGGAGGTTTGCGTCCCCAAACTGGGTTTGGGAACGAGAAAATTGTTAAGACGCGAAGCGTTTAAGCGTTTTATCTGGAGGGCGTCCGTGTCGTCGGCGCCCAAAAATTCTTATCAGCTCACATCAAGTCGGGGTGCGACAACGAAGACGAAACAGACTTTCGGAACAAGAAGCATTAAAGGGCAGGCGCTCCGCCTGCCGATCCGAAATTCGGCAGCGACGCGCTTGCCCTACAATTTCTTGCGTCGAAGCAGCGCTCCGTGAGCTACCTCAATTTCGTTTCAAGCGCACTCGCGAACTTTTGCAAATCTTCGCGAATTTGAGCACGGGTCCAGGCGGCAAAACCGAAAGTGAGGGCAGGATTCACTTCCACTTTCATAAAGCAGGATGACAATGGTCACGCCCGAATTCCGATTTGCTTGCAGACCTCGGTGATGATCGGCTGGTCGGGCTTCCGTTTGAGCCGGGCGACGAAATGCAGCCTAGCTTCCGGCGTATAAAGGCGTTGGGACCTATTGTGGATTTAATACATGCCATCGCGCACAACAAATCATGATTAATGATGGTACGACCGTGCTTACCGGTTCCTTTTAATGTCACGAAGGCGGCCCACCAGAAGAACGCGGAGAACTTGTTTGTGACCCGCGACGACAAGATCGCCACGAAATACGAAGAGAATTGCCAGCACATTTCCGTCATTCGGAGTACTCCGCGGTAAGTCAACGACTACCTTGTTCGGCGATACAAGGTGAAGCTTTCAGGGACTATCCGGGCGGCCGAAAGCCGTATTCGGCCTGTAATTTTCCCCAGAGCCAATCCACAAAAGAATCCTTTTCGCGCGGCAGGGCCTTCGCCGCGGCGAGGGCTTCCGCTTTTTCTACGCTTCCCTTCAAGCAATACAGGTAGGTTAA
>QHPN01000112.1 GCA_003219115.1 Verrucomicrobiota bacterium
AAGCGGGCGATCGCGTCAGCGACGAAACCGGCGAGCCGCGCTTTGTTGCCGGAGCACTTGGTCCCCTGCCCGTAACTGCGTCGCTGTCGCCGGATGTAAATGATCCGGGATTTCGCGCCGTTACATTCGACCAAATTAAGCAGAGTTATCGTGACCAGATCGACGCGTTACTTGAAGGCGGCGTCGATGTCTTACTGGTTGAAACGATCTTCGACACTCTGAACGCCAAAGCGGCATTGGTCGCGATCTCTGAAGCGTTCGAGAAAAATGGTCGCGCGATTCCGTTGCTCATTTCGGGCACGATCACAGATCGATCGGGCCGCACTCTAAGCGGTCAGACTCTGGAGGCGTTTCTCACTTCCCTCGTGCACGCGGATCCGCTGGTAGTGGGATTGAATTGCTCGCTTGGTCCTGATGAGATGAATCCATTCGTCGAGGAGCTGGCGCGCGTGGCGCCGACATTTGTCAGCGCTTATCCGAATGCCGGACTGCCGGACCCGCTGTCCGAGACGGGATTTCCGGAAACACCGGAAACGTTCGCGCCGAAAATGTTGCAATGGGCGCGCAACGGTTGGCTGAACATGGTCGGCGGCTGTTGCGGAACGACGCCGGCACACATCGCGGCATTTGCGGCGGCTGCCAAACAACTCCCTCCACGCGCGTTGCCGACTGGAAGCGCGGAATCCGATCCGGGGAGCGCACGCGCCTCGCGTGCCGTTTCCGGCGCCTCGCCGGAAACATCTTCCGAAACAACTTACTCAAAGCGTCGCTTACCACACTTGGACCGGCCCTGGGGGAAATACGCCGTGGCTTTCTGCACGCGGGATCGGCGCGAACTTAGTCCGGCAGAACGCGACATTGTCTTGCGAAGCGCATTGCGCGGGCACGAACATCAGCAATACGAATTATACGTCGCGTGCGTGATGCCGGACCACGTGCATTTGCTTTTTGAGCCTCAAATCAAGGAGGCCTCTGATGGAAAGACAGTTTTTTGGGCGCTGAGCGAGATTCTCCATGGAATCAAATCGTCGACCGCACATCGCATCAATAAGGCGCGGGCGGAAACAGGCGCGGTTTGGGAAAAAGAATCAGTCGACCGGTTAATTCGCTCTGAAACTGATCTGCAGGAGAAATTCCTGTACATCTGCCGGAATCCGTGGGATTCGAATGTTGTCCTACAAAACGAAGATTATCCTTGGTTATGGACACAAGAGATGTCTTCGGCGGGGGCGCCGAAGACGGCACGCGAGGCGCGTGCGCTCCCCGATCCGCAATCCGCAATCCGCAATCCGCAATTCTCAGCTCCCCTACAGCTCTCGGGGCTCGAGCCGCTCAACATCACACCCGAGTTTGGATTCGCCGTCATTGGTGAGCGCACTAATGTCACTGGTTCGCCAAAGTTTTCGAAAGCAATCCTGGCCGGCGATTTCGACGGGGCCGTTGCAATTGCGCGGCAGCAGGTCGCGAATGGGGCCAATATCATCGACATCAATCTCGACGAAGGGATGCTCGATTCCGAAGCAGCCATGACGCGTTTCCTACATCACGTTAGCAGCGAACCGGAAATCACCCGCGTGCCGGTCATGATCGACAGCTCGAAATGGAGCGTGATTGAGGCGGGATTGAAATGTGCGCAGGGGAAATGTGTGGTGAATTCGATCTCACTCAAGAATGGCGAGGAGGAATTCCTGCGTCAGGCGCTGCTGATCCGTCGTTACGGTGCAGCCGCAATCGTGATGGCTTTCGATGACCGGGGCCAGGCCGACACGTTTGAACGGAAAATCGAAATCTGCCGGCGTGCCTACGATTTGTTAACAAAGCACCTGAATTTTCCGGCCAGCGACATCATTTTCGACCCGAACGTGCTCACAGTTGCAACCGGATTAGAAGAGCACCGCAATTACGCGGTCGATTTCATCGAGGCGACGCGCTGGATCAAAGACAACTTGCCCGGCGCCCGGGTGAGCGGCGGGATCAGTAACATTTCGTTTTCGTTTCGCGGGAATAATACCGTCCGCGAAGCCATGCACGCGGCGTTCTTGTATCACGCCATCCGCTCTGGCTTGGACATGGGAATCGTGAATGCAGGCCAGCTTGCCGTTTACGAAGAGATCGAACCGGAATTGCGCGAGCGCGTGGAGGATGTGCTGTTAAATCGGCGCGCTGATGCCACCGAACGATTAGTCGACTTCGCCGAGCGAGTGCAAGCGAAAGTGAAAGAGCCGGCGCAGGAAAAGGCCTGGCGTTCTGCTCCGGTCGAGGAACGGCTGAAGCATGCGCTCGTACACGGCGTCGTAGATTTCATCGAAACTGACACCGAAGAAGCGCGCCGGCGATTTTCTAAACCGCTCCAGGTTATCGAAGGGCCGCTCATGGCCGGGATGAGCGTGGTCGGTGATCTGTTCGGCGCCGGTAAGATGTTTTTGCCGCAGGTAGTGAAATCCGCGCGAGTGATGAAAAAAGCCGTGGCCTATTTGATGCCGTTCATGGAAGCGGAGAAAACGGCCGGCGCGAAACCGCAGGCGCGAATCGTCATGGCCACCGTCAAAGGCGACGTCCACGATATCGGGAAAAACATCGTTGGCGTGGTCCTGCAATGTAACAACTACGATGTGATCGATCTCGGCGTGATGGTGCCGGCGGCGAAGATTCTGGAAACTGCGCGCGCGGTAAAGGCTGATGTCATTGGCTTGAGCGGACTGATTACCCCTTCACTCGATGAAATGGTGCACGTGGCACAGGAAATGGAACGCGAGAATTTTCGTGTCCCACTTTTAATCGGGGGAGCAACGACGAGCCGCGCCCACACCGCGGTAAAAATCGCACCGCATTACAAATCGAGCACAGTGCATGTGCTCGATGCCTCGCGCGCGGTCGGCGTGATCAACAAACTGAGTAATCCGAAGCTGGCCAAATCTTTTGACGAACAAACACGTGCGGACTACGAGCGTTTGCGCGCGGAACATTCTGCAAAACTCGGTCAACGCGAGTTGCTGATGATCGCGGAGGCACGCAGGAACCGGACAGCGATCGACTGGAGCGCTTATCAGCCGCCGAAGCCGCAGTTTCTGGGAGTGCGGGCTTACTCCTCGGTCATCTCGAGCGAAAACACTAGTCCGCTTCGCTCCGCTCAGGATGACGGAGTGATAGTGCTAAAGACGTTGATTCCCTTCATCGATTGGTCGCCGTTCTTTCACACCTGGGAATTGCGCGGGCGTTATCCTGCGATTTTCGATGACGCCGCAATCGGGAAACAAGCGCGTGAATTATTTGATGATGCCCAAGAGTTGTTAGCGAAAATTGTTGATCAAGAATTGCTGCAAGCGCGCGGAGTAATCGGATTCTGGCCGGCGAATGCAATCGGTGACGACGTTGAGCTTTTTACAGATGAGTCGCGATCGCGTCGGCTAACGACTTTGCATTTCCTGCGTCAGCAAATGCGAAAGCCGCGGGGGCAATTCAATCATTGCCTGGCCGATTACGTCGCGTCACAACAGGATTACATTGGCGGATTTGCTGTGACTGCTGGTATTGGCGCAGATGAAGTCGCGGCAAAATTCAAGGCCGAACACGACGATTACAGTGCGATCATGTTGAAAGCGTTGGCAGATCGACTGGCGGAGGCGTTTGCGGAATATGCGCATAAACTTGCCCGCGACGTCTGGGGATTTGGTCACGACGAAAACCTGAGAGTGGAAGATTTAATTCGGGAGAAATATCGCGGTATCCGACCGGCAGCCGGTTATCCCGCATGTCCGGATCATGCCGAGAAAAAAATACTGTTCGATTTGTTGGACGCCGAAAAGAATGCCGAAATCAAGCTCACGGAATCGTTCGCGATGCATCCGGGCGCCAGTGTGAGCGGACTTTATTTTTCGCATCCGGAAGCGAAATATTTTGGCGTCGGAAAGATTGGGCGCGATCAGATAGAGGATTATGCCGGTCGATGCGGTGAGTCGGTCGCCACGGTTGAGAAGCGACTGGCAACAAATCTTGGTTACGAGCCGGGAACATGACGAATGACCAATGACGACGCTCGAAGGAATGACGAAATGCGAATTGTCCTCTCAACATCTCGGGGCGACAGGATTTGAACCTGCGACCTGTCGCTGCGGCGACCGCTCTACACGAATGCGTCAAGTTCGTCGCGGCCACGTCCGGTTTTGTAATAAGGCTCCCCTTGGCAACGCTTCGCGACGGGTTGCAAAACTTTCGCTGTGAATCAGGATCCAGGGAACTCCGTGCTTAGTCGCCTTCATTTGACCAGTGTTGTGGCGATATAGACGGTGCGGAAGATCTTCGCATGAGCCGACATAGCGGCGGCCGGTTTTTTGACTCCGCAGAGCGTAACAATAAAACACCGAGATCGAAAAAAATCGGGGCGACAGGATTTGAACCTGCGACCTCGTGGTCCCAAACCACGCGCTCTACCAAGCTAAGCTACGCCCCGCTGGCGAACGGAGCATGACATGCGGGCGAAGTGGCCGCATGCAAAAAAATGGACAGCTTGAAGAAATCGCTTATCGCTACGACAAATCTCAGGTTATTCCGACCACCCGACTTTGAAGGACCTGATCGCCAAACTTTTTTTGGTTGCCGCTTCGATGCAAATGTTCGCGGGGGCTGTCTTCGGGCAGGCTGCGGTTTCAAGTTCGACAAATCCGCAAGCAAGCGCGACGCCGCAGATTTCGCCGACCCCATCAATGGAGGGACCTGCACCGCGTATTCCTGCGATTGACGAATTGGATCAGGCCTTTAAGCAAAGCTCGCTGGGCAAAGCGGCGGACGAGGCGCGCCTGCACGCGCAATGGCGAGAACTCTCGAACCGGATCATTAATGAGCCTAATCTGGTCGCAGCACGAACCAAGGCGGAGAAGATGAGGACCGATCTGGCAAAACGCCAGCAACTGCGCCTCTACTACACCATGTTTTACGATCGAATGCGCGCCCAAGCCGTTTCGCCGGAACTCAAGACTTACATCGACACCCGCAAGACCCAGCATCTGGGATTAACGGCACAAAACCGGGTCCGCCCCTCGCCTAGCCCCGCTGCCACGCCAAAGCCGAAGCGCAAAGTCGAAGCGACGGTGCCTGAGCCGCCGTTGCCGCAATAGCTAGCGAGTGGCTAAGAAAAAGACTGTTCCCTCCCCCGTCGAGCCTTTCGACAGTCGTGACGCCGCGATCCCCTAACAACTATTGGCTAACGAGTGCTGGACGCAAGACCCGGCTTCGATGTCCAGCGTTCGAGGTAACCTATTTCTGGATCGCTTGGAGGACATCGGCGTTCGCACGGGCGGGAGCCGAACAGAATGATGGTGGCGACGAACAAGACTGATTTTTGGGACACTCGCCACATGTTGAAACCAAAGACGCAGCGACTTACTTATAGCAATTATAACAGCTCTGACGGAACCTACCGGCTTCAGTTATAAGTTCCTCATCAAACATAGCTTATGCCGAGAACCGTATATTCGCAAGGACTCGGCCTTATACTGTCAACGGAAAACAGCCCACCCGCTGCGTCGCGCCGCGGCTAGGCGGCTTGTTCTCTGCGCGAAATTTCTCCGGGGCCGCCCAACCACACAACTCACTTGCTTCGATTGTGGTAACTGACGCCAGGCACTCGTGGCCGCGGTTCGTTTTTTCGGAGTTATGACCTTGCAGATACTGGTGGTCGAAGACCACGGCGATACCCGCCGTGTTTTAACCGGCTTGCTTGGCCATTTTGGTCATTCCATCTCTGCTGCGGATAACGTCGAAAGCGCGCTCGCGTTCGTGAGAGCGAAGCACTTCGATGCGATCGTGAGCGACCTAGCTTTACCGGACGGCAGCGGATGCGATGTGATTCGTGAAGCGAAACGCTGCCAGCAGCTCACGGGCGTGGCGTTGACGGCAAACGACGAGGACGACGATATCATGCGCGGACGCGATGCCGGCTTTGATTATCATTTGACCAAACCGATAGACTTCGCGCAATTACGCAATGTGTTGGGACAGATCGCGCAGGCTAAGAGTGGCCTGGACGCTTAATATTTCCAGAAGGCCGAAGGACTGTTCCAGAGCGCCGTGAGGCGCCGATATATTATAGTTGCTTGTAAACAAAATGCACACAGCTCCCTAGGAGCGGCATGCCTGCTCTGAACGCGGAAACATGCCCTCCTACGGAGCTAGCTTGATGACGTTGCGGGAATCTATGGACATGCCGCACCTTCGGCGCTCAGTAGCTTCCTGCTGGCCCTTGCACGAATCATCGTCGCCATCTGGCATGGCAGCCACTCTCCCAATTAGCTATTTTACTTCTTCCGTCACGACCTCGAATTTCACTAGCTTAGCACTGCCGAAATTGGTCGTGAGCGCTACGTCGGCAGCGTCGCGACCGATGGCGATGAGAATGCGACCGATGCGCCGCTGGTTGTGGCGGGCATCGAAGGTGTGCCATTTTCCGCCGAGAAAAACTTCGAACCACGCGCTGAAATCCATCGGGTAAGGCGCAGGTGGAACTCCAATGTCCCCCAGGTAACCCGCAACATAACGCGCGGGGATATTGAGACAGCGACAGAAAGTGACCGCCAGGTGCATGAAATCGCGGCAAACGCCTTTGCCGTCGTGATAAACCTCCAGCGCGCTCTTCTGCGGATCAGCGAAACGATAATCAAAGGTGATGTGCTCATGCACCCAATCACAAATCGCTTGCACGCGGGACCACCCGGGACGTGTCGGACCGAAAAGTCTCCAAGCTTCATCATTTAATTTGTCCGTCTCGCAATAACGACTCGGAAGCAAAAAGCGCAGGGTTTCATCTGGCAGGTCCTCGACGTTGTGTTGAATCGCCTCGGGCGCTTCCGGGTCAGGCTCACCACTGTCGCGAATCCTTGTATCAAGACTAAATCGAACCATGCCCGGTGGCGCGAGCAAACGGCCACAAATATTTCCGAAAGCATCGAGGTAACTGTGCACTGGCAGGTTCGGCTCGACCTCTATTTCCTCAGGTGATTCCAGATCGTCACGTCGTGACGGATGGACATAAAGCATCGCGATCAAAGGCGTTGAATTCGAAAGCTCAAATGAAATGTCGTATCCGATTCGGATCAGCATAGTATGCTAGAGAGAGCCGAAGCGCGTTCGGACAACGAGTTTGTCATGGGCAGCGTCGAGCGCGAGATCGCGTAGCTGGATTTCACCGAGCGGTAACGCGGACAGCGGGAAAGTGCGTTGTTCAATTCGCGAAAAAGCGGGGTTGATCGCGGCGCAAGCCAGCGAGGCGATCGGACCTTGACCATGGCATTTTAAATTCGAAACGGTGGCGACAAACTCTTCACTGATCGCAAGTGTTCCGGCGAGAGTCAGCACAGGATGAAAGATGAGCTTGTGGGCGGAGACGGTAAGCTTTCCGTCGACTGCACGCGCCCCATGTTGTGTTAGCTCGAGTTGGGCATTGTCGACCACGACGCCTTGTTTTTTTGCAAGCTTGCTGGCGGCGCTCATGATCATAGTCTCGGCTGCTACGCGAGAAATTTCGAATCGAACATTCCCGTCCTGGGCTCGATGCAGGATGAGGAGAAGTTTTCCGTCGGGCTGCGGCTTCTGATAGACCTCGACATTGGAAGCTTCAAACTGAAAGCTGAAGTCACTCCCCAGAAGCTTGATCGGCTCGCCTGCTATATGAATATGGCGCACCAACATCGCCGGGCTTGCTCCTTCACGGTCAAGTGGAAGCGGACGATGGTAATGATCGATGGTGGCCCCGGATAAATCGACCGCGATCGAATCTAGTGCTGAGACGTCGCCACTGCGCACACTGACCATCTTCTGCGGCCGGGAGGCAAAAGTGCGGAGTCCCTCCTCGATCGCCTGCGCCAATTCTTCCGGCGTTTGCGGGATTTGATTTCGAGGCAAAAGGAACATGCTTTTAGTTAGGCCAGCAACAAGGGGGCGCTGCGATTTGCTTTCCGCGGTTTTTCCGCTACCTTCCGCGTTCCTTTATGGCGAAAACCTCCTGGGTCAACCGCAACGAACGCAAGCGCGCGACTGTCAAGAAATATGCCGCGCTGCGGGCAGAGCTGAAAGCAAAGAAGGATTACGCCGGCCTCGCGCAATTGCCTCGGGATGCGAGTCCGACGCGGGTGGTAAATCGTTGCCAGGTCTCGGGGCGACGGCGGGCGTTTATTCGGAGATTCAAGATTTCCCGGTTAACTTTCCGCGAACTGGCATCCAGTGGATTGATTCCCGGCGTTACTAAGTCGAGCTGGTAGCTATTTTAGAGCGCTGGGTTCGGATGCCAGGGCTTGCATCCGCGCGATGAGTATTTCCTTTTTCCTTCTGTTGCCGGCGTTAAGCGCGGCGGTTTCCGATCACTGGGGCTCAATCGGTTCAGTGCTGCTGAAGTTGCTGATCATTGCGGCGTTGGTGGCGCTAAATGGATTTTTTGTGGCCTGCGAATTCGCCATCGTCAAGGTCCGCAGCAGTCAGCTCGACACTTTAGTCGAAGAAGGAAATCAGCGCGCGAGCCTTGCCAAATACATTCGAGCACACCTAGACGCGTACCTTTCCGCGACCCAGCTCGGTGTCACCCTGGCGAGTCTCGCCCTGGGGTATCTCGGCGAACAATATCTCGCCCAAATGTTGCAGCCTTTTTTCGCGCTCGCTGGCATTCATTCCTATGCCGTTGTGACGTCGGTTTCGATCGCACTCGCGTTTGTTGGCATCACGTTCCTTCACATCGTTTTTGGCGAACTCGCGCCGAAGTACGTCGCCATCGGCAATCCTCTCCCGGTCGCTCTCGCCTTGGCCCGACCGCTCGGCGCATTTTATTTTCTGTTTCGGCCTGCCATCTGGCTGCTCCACAAATCATCCAATCTTCTTTTGGTTAGACTTCTTCGAATCAAGCGAGTCGCCGCCACCGAGCTGGCACACAGCGAGGAAGAGTTGCGTCTGATTTTGGATCAAAGCGAAGAATCCGAGGAGGTCTCACCGCTCGGGCGCGATTTGCTGGTAAACGCGCTCGATCTGCGCCGGCGCGTGGTGCGCGATATCATGACGCCGCGCGGCCAGGTCGTTTTCCTTAACGTGGAAGCGAGCTTCGAGGAGAACGTAAAGAAAGCGTTGGCCTCTCGCCACACCAGGTTTCCGCTCTGTCGCGGTCATCTCGACAACACCATCGGCTTGATTCACATCAAGGAACTGATGCCGTTAATGCGCGATCCGAATCCCGATCTTTTGCGCATCCGGCGCGATCTGATTCCGGTGCCGGAAATGATGTCGCTGGAGAAATTGCTTTCGCTGTTCCTCAACAAACACGCACACCTTGCCATCGTGGTCGATGAATTCGGCGGGACGGTGGGAATGGTGACACTCGAAAATGTTCTGGAGGAATTGGTGGGCGACATTCAGGACGAATTCGATACTGAGAAAGAAGAGTTTCGCGAAATTAACGAGAATGAGTTCAGCGTGGACGGCGCACTGGCGCTTTACGAGCTACGCGATTTCGCCGGGATCGAATTGGAAAGCGCCGACGTCAGCACCATTGGCGGTTACGTTACCCACCTGCTGGGGCATCTCCCCAAACCAGGCGAACACGTCCAAATCGACAACTATCTGGTGACGATTTCGCAGAGTGACGGTCGCAGCGTTCAGCAGCTGCACTTCCGCAAACTCGATGCAGCCGCGGCCAAAAAATCAGACGACATTTGATAAGAGCTTCCGAAGTTGTCGGGAATCGCTTCGGTTGCCATCTATTTGAATCGTCAAGGATGCGCTTGCGCTACAAAATCGAAATCACACAGCCAATGCAACCCATTGTTTCTACTGATGTTGTCTGCCCGCATTGCGGAGAAACCTTCAACCTTGAAGTAGATACTTCGCAAAGCGAACAAGATTTGATCGAAGATTGCAGCATCTGCTGTCGCCCGATTAATTTGACTATTCGCTGCCGCCCGGGCGAAATCGTGGCATTGGCATTCAGCCAATGATTTTCTGCCGCGGAACCCTTAGAATTCTTCCTCTCACAATAAGTGGCGATTTACGACCGCTGTGTTGTTCGGGTCGGGAGTTGGAAACAGCTATTCGTTGGGGGCCGATGGCAGATTAGTTGTTATTTGAAGCTTGTTTTCGCGCGATCTCGAACATCCAATTGAAGGGCAGATCGCGGCGTTTTCGGACGAAAAGGAGAAGCGTGATCGGAATGACTAAATAAGCGGCGGCGATCAGAAAATCCGAGATCAAATGCAGACGCATCAATCCCGGATCCCACAGGTAACAATGGCCGCGCGGCATGAAACTGTTTTGGCCAAAGAGACGCGTAACAAGGTCCATACTACTCAGACCCACAATGCGGGAAACGCGTCAACACCTTCATTGCCCGACGGTTTTCGTGGTAAAGAGACCAATGGCAACCGCCGCCATTGTGTTGCAACCTCTTTTCCTACAACGACTCAGGCCGAGGTTGAAAAATCAACTGAGCCTGATTAGTTATAGGGAATTATGCGAATGTTACTGGGTTTTAGTTTTCTGATCGCATTGTGTGTCGCATTTATTTTCACCAGTTGCGAAACAACACGTGTCGCCGGCGGCGGTGCGTATCATGTAACCGCGTACAAACCGCACGATCCATCGAAGGTGGTAGTGAAGGTCTCGCTTTCGAAAGAGAACATCTATGTGATGGAAGGTGATCGCTGTTTGATGGGAGTGGCGTGTAGTGTCGGGATTTCATCCAAGCCGACACCGCGCGGACATTTCACCATTTACCGGAAAGAGGAAGACAAACGCTCGGGTTCGTATGGTTTTCGGGTGCAGGGTGACCGCGTAGTCCCTGCTGAAGCCGGCGCCAATGTTTCCGGTCGCTACGTTGGTTACCCGATGGGATTTTGGTGTGAGTTCGCGCCGGCTTACGGATTTCATCAGGGCTTTGTCCACCCGACTCCGCGGACGCATGGTTGCATTCGTTTGCATGGTGAAGCGGCGCCGAAATTTTATGCGCTGGTTCATAATGGTACGCCTGTCCACATCGCCGAGACGCAACCGGAAGACGCATCGATTGGTCCAAAGGTGCAGCGGGTGGATGATTCGCGCGCACCGGACCCGGATCCGCGTGTCATGGTTAGTTCAGCAGCTTTTCAGAAACCAAGCGGCCCGCTTCTCGTGGAGTAGCGCGCAACCACGCGGCGAGCCGCGAAGAAATCTTTGTGAGCACAAATCTGATATCCAGCGGCACCAGTGCCCGAGAAAAAGTTAACCTGCGCACGCCCGACGTGATGGCGGCGGTGCAGGAACAGGTGGAATCACATTATCGCAGTGATGTCGTTGATGGTGTGCGACGCAACGGCGGGATTATTTCCGTTGGCGATGTGACGGTGCGGCTGGCCAAGCAGTTTGGATTTTGCTACGGAGTCGAGCGCGCGATCGACCTGGCCTATGCCGCTCGCAAGGTTTTCAAAGATCGTCGTCTCTTCATCGTTGGTGAAATCATTCATAACCCGGAAGTGAACGAGCAAATCTCTTCGCTCGGGATCAAAAACCTGACCGGCCGAAACAAACAGGCCGACATTTCCGAATTGCAAGCCGACGACGTTGTTATCCTGCCGGCGTTTGGAACGGAGCTCTCGATTTTGCAGCAAATAAAAGATCAGGGTTGCCAGATCGTCGATACCACTTGTGGCGACGTGATGAGTGTTTGGAAACGGGTGCGCAAATATGCGAGCGAGAGTGTGACCTCGATCATTCACGGCAAGGCCGAACACGAAGAAACCAAAGCCACCAGCTCGCGCGCGCTTGGTGACGGCAAAGGTCATTACGTGGTCGTGCTCACGTTGGCCGATACTGATTACGTCTGCAATTACATCCGGAGGGGCGGCAACAAGCAGGAGTTCCTCGACAAGTTCAGCGGTGCACACTCCGCCGGGTTCGATCCGGATGTGCATTTGAAAACTGTCGGCGTGGCGAATCAAACCACGATGTTGCGCGGGGAGACTGAGGAAGTGCAGCGAAGAGTGCGCCAGGCGATTCTTGATCGCGATGGTGCAGAGGAAGCGGCGAAGAATTTTCGTTTCTTCGATACTATCTGCGGCGCTACCCAGGAACGACAGGATGCACTGCGTGAATTGCTGAATGTTCGGATGGATCTGCTGCTCGTGGTCGGGGGATACAACAGCTCGAATACCTCGCATCTCGCGGAGATGGGCGAGGAAAAATTGCCGACGTATTTTGTTCTCAACGCTTCTCGCCTGGTATCAGCAACAGAGATCAAGCATTACAACCTTCATGAGAGACGCGAGGTCGTTTCCCATTTCTGGTTGCCACCCGGTCCGGTGGTAGTCGGCATCACCGCCGGCGCCTCCTGCCCGAATAACCTGATCGAAGAAACATTGATCCGTCTATTCGAACTCCGCGGAATCTCGCGCCAGCAGCTCGAGGTCGCCGCCTAAGATTTCTTGTCCGGGGAGCACAGGCTGCTAGCCTGTTGGTTTCCGGCAGCTTGCCGGAACCGTGTTGCGTTCGGCAGGGTGCCGAACGCTGCAGGCTGGCAGCCTGCGCTCCCCAGAACAGGAAGATCAACATCTCGGTGCCACGCAAATCGCACCTGAGCTTCGAAATATTTTTGTATGCGCGCGATCTGGAAAGGCAGTATCAGCTTCGGGCTGGTTAACATCCCAATCGCCCTTTATCCCGCCACCCGAAGGGAAGAAATGAAGTTCCGGCTCTTGCGGGCGAAAGACCTGAGTCCGGTCAACTACAAGCGCGTCGCCGAAAAAGACGGCAAGGAGGTCCCATGGGACCAAATCGTCAAAGGCTACGAATACGAGAAGGGCAAATACGTTGTCCTAAAGGATGAAGATTTTCAGCGGGTCGACCTCGAGGCGACGCAGACGGTCGATATTCAGGATTTCGTCGATCAGGAAGAGATTGATCCCATGTTTTTCTCCAAGCCTTACTATTTGGAGCAGCAGAAAGGTGGCGACAAAGCCTACACCTTGCTGCGCGATACATTAAAGAAGACCGGCAAGGTCGGAATTGCCAAGGTTGTGATTAAAACGCGCCAATATCTTGCCGGGGTGAAAGCAGAAAACAGTGTGCTCATCCTTGAGCTGATGCATTTTGCCGAGGAATTGGCCGAGGCAGACAAGCTTCACGTTCCGAAAAAGCTCGAGCCGGGAAAACGCGAGCTCGATATGGCCAAGGCTCTCGTCGATAGCATGTCGTCAAAATGGGAACCGAAAAAATATCGCGATGATTATCGCGAGGCTTTGATGGAAGTGATCGAGGAAAAAGTTGAGGCCGGCGGAGAAGAAATCGAAGAAAAACCAAAGAAGAAACCGCGGCCTTCAACCAAAGTGATCGACCTTGTGTCGGTGTTGCAGGAAAGTCTGGAAAAAACGCGAAAGAGCCAGCACACACGCAAGAGCCACAAGAAAGCGGCGTGATTCGGCTGCCAACGAATCACACGAAAACCGGTGCAAGATGGGAGGGGGGCCCTTCCGCCGGATCATCCTGAGCTTCTTCTTCCAGCTAACAGATAAACTGATAACCGTTAACGCTTTTCAGCCATGCGCAGCTTCACTAATTTTCGCACTAGTGTGGCTGGCAACGGTTTCTCCGCTGGAAACCGAATTGTGCCCTTACTCGTGTCGTAGTTCTTGAGGTCGTTCTTGAGACCCGTGATTACAGACCCAGGATAAAACGCACAGTGATTCGCCGCGGCCCCGTAAGCGACAAGGAATTTTCCGCTTAGGCGAAATGCCGGCAGCTGATAGCTGATGCATTCTTCGGCGTTCGGCGCGGCGGTTTTGATCGCTTTGCGCAATTTCTGGAGCGGTGCACGCTTGTCCGCGCTCACCGAGCCGAAATATTCATCGTGAGTCGTGGGTTTCCCTGCCTTGGATGATTTGGCGGTAGCGCTTTTTTGTTTCATCTCATCGCATTGAACTTGAATCGCAAAAAGAGTGCAGTGACATGTCTTTGCCTGTGAATCGTCTTCGGCGGTCATTAGACCGCCGCTACAGAAAATATTGGGACGGGACGGACCGCGCCCCACCATTAAGGATTCAATGGGCAGCGCGTTGAATGAGATCAAGGACGCGCTGCGTTTTCAATCCGTCGGCGAAATCGGGCTGGATTCGTTTGCGAGTGACGAGGGCATTAACAAAGTCGGCGATGGTGTCTACGAAGGAATGTTCGTAGCCGATGATGTGGCCCGCCGGCCACCAGTTTTTGATATATGGATGATTCGGTTCCGTGACGATGATGTCGCGAAATCCCCGCGCATGCGCGGGATCCTTGGCATCATAGAATCGCAGCCGATTCATCTTCTCTAAATCAAACGTCAGCGAACCGCGACTGCCATTTATTTCAAAGCTAAGCTGATTCTTCCGGCCATGTGCGAAGCGGGTCGCTTCCAAGTTCAGCATCGCGCCATTCTTAAACTTGCCGACGACGCTTACGGCATCATCGACGTCTACCTTGGCGTAACTTCTATTTTTTGTTAGCCGCCTTTTGACAAAGGTCTCGTTTACCGCGGAGACACCGGCGATTTCGCCGACGAGAAATCTCGCGAGGTCGATGATGTGCGCGCCTATGTCGCCGAGCGCGCCCGAACCGGCGACCTTCGATTGCAAGCGCCAGACCATAGGAAATTTTTCGCCGGCGATCCAATCCTGGGCATAACGGGCACGAAAATGATAAACGCGGTCGCCGATCTCACCGGCAGCGATCATTTGTTTGGCCAGCGCGATTGCCGGCACGCGGCGATAATTGAAACAAACCATGTTCGCGACGCGGGTGCGCTTTACTGCCTCGGCCATCCGCCGCGCTTCGGTCACGTTTCGCGCCAGCGGTTTTTCGCACAGTATCGCTTTGCCCGCATCCGCAGCTGCGATCGCAATCTCGGCATGCGAGTCGTTAGGCGTGCAAATGTCGACGATGTCGATAGTCGGATCTGCCACGATCGCTTTCCAATTATAGACGGCCCTTTCCCAATCGAGCGTTTTCGCCGCCCGACGTGTCTCGGCACGATCACGTCCACAAATCGCCGCCATCTGGATGTCGGCCGGCAAATCAAAAAAGCGTGGCGCCTGTCGCCAGGCATTGGAATGGGCGCGGCCCATGAACTTCGTTCCGATGAGCGCGACTGAAAGTGTGCGGCGTTTCGGCATTCTATAGTGAAATGATGTGTATGTGCGGCGGAAGCCGCCGTAATTTTGCTTTCGGCATCGCCCGGCAGAGCGGCCGATCCACCTTACGCAGCCTGGTTTGCCACACGCAAGCTGGATCGAACACTCATGCCAGTGTACTGCCCGAAACATAGACAGCGATTGCCGGTGCGCCCAGTCTACATGTTTAGCGTGACGCCAGGGGATGCACGGCGTCTGTCCAAGATCGTTCGGCGTGGCGAGCGAGTCTGGGGAGCGCACGCGCCCTCGCGTGCTCATTGCGGCGCCTCGCCGCGATGCTCTGGGAGGAGAAAGGTCCGCGATGGCGAGGGCGCCATCGCCAGCACGCGAGGCGCGTGCGCTCCCCAGAGGAGATCGCCTGCGCTCCGTGGCTAGAAGTCTATGTTCCGTCTTCGCACTAACGAAAAATATGCAAGCAACCAACTTCGAGGACGAGCGCTTCCTGCGCGGTCGTGTTCAGGTGGTCGCGCATTTCCTCGAGCCGACGGATACGCTTCAAGACATCGACGGTGCGCATTTGCGCTGCGATTTTCTCGGTTGCTTTGGCGCAACTTTTAAGCAGACGTCCGTTTTCCCCGACTTTTGCCCGCAACACATCCGCCCACCACAAAAAGAGCGTCTCGATCAAGCGACTGCGCCATTCGCGATACACACTTTCTGTTAGCGCCTTGTAATAATCTTCTCGCTCACTCAACCAGCCGCCGTCGGTGGTCTGACGATAGCGCGTTTCCTCTCGCTTCAACGCTTCCGCATGGTCGTTCCGAATCTGGTCGCGAATGGCGTTGAGCAAACTCTGCATGCCTTGCGAAACGCGATAGGCACGTTCGATGCCGTGTGGCTTTTCTTGCGCCGTTGCGCAGAGCAATCGCAGCAACTCCTCTTCCTGCGGCGAACGCGGCACCTCCGATGAACTGTGCAGCGGCAGGCTTAAGCAGCGCGACACGATTGTCTCCGGCAAAGCTTCCGGGAGAGCGGTGAGCAAAAGGAGAATCGAATTCTGCGGCGGTTCCTCCAGCGTTTTCAAAAATGCGTTCGCCGCCTGCGTTTGCATCCGGTCGGCGTCACGAATAATTCCGATCTTTTTGTGATTGCCGGCGGAGCGAAGTTGAAGTGCGCGCTCGAGGCCGCGGATTTGATCGACCACGATCTTGCGAGAGCGCGAGGCAGGTTCGGTCATAAAAACATCGGGCGCTTGCGCGTGTAGAACTTTTTCCGGTGTAGTTTTGTTCAAGAGCGCCGCCAGCCGCGCCGCCACTTCCGATTTTCCGCTGCCCGCCGGACCCGAGATGAGATAGGCGTGCGCGAGCCGGTTTTTCCTGTGCGCCCGCTCCAAATATTCCAGCGCGGTTTCAGCAGAGAAAGACATTCGTTAGGAAAGTTGAGAGTTGATTGTTGAGGGCCACCGAGCTCGGGAAACTCGGCAAGATAATTCGGTATCCACTAGACGCCAAGTGACGCCAAAATCGGAAAGCGGCAGAAGACTGCCGCAGTCCAAAAGCTGGCGCATCCTCGTCGCCCGCTGGACATTCGCGAAGCGTCTTGGACTGCGCCAGCCCTCTCGCGCTTTGGCACAACGCAGGCGAATGGCTGCTACCTCAGAGACGTCTCATAAAACCCGGCTCATTTGTCCAACTTTTCACCTATATAAAACGGTTAGTGGTTCTGCCCGGCGGGCCGGCGCAAAGGTAGCGGCGGCGCCTCGCTGCCGGAAGCGTTGGCGACGCCCTCGTCGCCAGTTCTCGGCCGCATTTGCGCGATGGCACTTTGGCGGCGGGGGCGCCGCGAATCCGAGCCGGACTGGCATTTGTTCCTGCGACGAGGGCGTCGCAGCTACGACAAAAGCTGACGCTAAACAGATCCGCACTCATGCTTCATCGAGGCCAGCAGTAAATCCTGGAATAGCTCCGGTTCGTCGCGCGTTCGCGAGCCGTTTTGGTAGCGAGCTTTTTTGGTAGGGCGACGCTCCGCGGAGCCGCAAACGGATTTGGTGATCATTTTTAGCTCCGGCTCGACAGAGTCTCGCCCTACCGAAAATTACCATTTTTGCCTTGTTCCTCCGGCGTGTGAGGAGGAAGTTTGCTCTCATGACGGAGGCGGTGGCAGCGGATTTCCTGCCGGTACTGGCGGCGGAAAGCCCGAGGCGGTCATTTGTGGTTTCAGTGCACGATGTTGCACCCTGCACACGAGAGGCGTCGGGCAAAATTATCGCAGCGCTGAAAGACGCGGGTGTTCGCACGGCTTCGCTCCTGGTGGTGCCGAACTATCATCGCCAGGGAAGCGCTACTGAGGACCCCGGATTTGTCTCCTGGTTGCGCGATCTTGAAGCGCGCGGCTACGAGGTTGTGATTCACGGTTATTTTCACGAACGGCCACGGCGCGCCAAGGAGCGGATCGCAGAAAAATTCATGACCCGAATTTACACTCGCGACGAAGCCGAATTCTTCGATCTGGATTACGACGAAGCTTTCGCGCGAATCACTAGAGCTCGTGATGAATTTAAAGCCGCGCGTCTTTCCCCGCTTGGATTCGTTGCCCCGGCCTGGTTACTGAATGCCGAGGGCGAACGCGCTGCGCGCGATGCCGGAATGCAATACACCACGCGCATCAATAGCGTGCTCGATCTTTTGACCGGCGAACTTGAGCCGACACGCTCTCTCGTTTACAGCACGGAATCGGGATGGCGCCGCGCCATCAGTCTGGGCTGGAATGCCGCGCTGGCGCGCACTCTGGAAATGCGCGAGCTGGCGCGGTTGAGCATTCATCCGCCGGATTTCACCGAGCCGAAGATCCGGACACAGATTCTTCAATTCATCGAACGCTTCGTCCGCACCCGCAACGCGACGACGTATCGCGATTGGATTGGGAGCCAGCGGACAAATCGAAAGGCGGTATGAGCCGGTGCGACCTCCATATTCACTCGAAGTTCAGTGCGCGTTCGGAAGAATGGCTATTCCGGCGATTGGATTTCCCGGATAGCTGCACTGAACCGGCCGAGTTATATGCGGAATTACGCAAGCGCGGGATGGATTTCGTCACCATCACGGATCACGACTGCATCGACGGTTGCCTCGCGATCGCGGACAAGCCCCACACTTTTATCAGTGAACAAGTTACCGCGTATTTTCCGCAAGATCCGTGCAAAACTCATTTACTGGTTTGGGGTATTAGTCAGGCGCAACATCAGGATATTTCCGTCTTCCGCAGCGACATTTTCGAGCTGCAAAAATATCTGGCCGAAAATCGCATCGCCCACGCCGTCGCCCACCCGCTTTATAGCGTCAACGGCAAGCTCACCGCCTCACATCTCGAGCGGCTGATTCTGCTGTTTAAACATTTCGAAGGCATCAACGGACTGCGCGATTCTCTCCTCAGCGATCTCGCGACAAAATTGCTGCGCGAACTGACGCCAGAAAAAATTGATGAATTCGCCAATCGCCACGATCTCGCGCCCACCCATCCTGAGCCCTGGAAAAAGATTCTTGTCGGCGGTTCCGACGATCACGGCGGGAAATTTTTCGCGTCCGCTTTCACGGAAACGCCGAAAGCAAAAACGCCGGCGGAATTTCTTGCTCATGTCGTCGCGGGCCGCTGTCAGCCGAAGGGACGCGCCGGAACTCCCCTCGCCCTTTCTCACGGATTCTACAATACCGTTTCAGGTTTTATTCAGAGCCGGTTTCACGAAAAGCTCGGCCCGAGTGCGGTGTTGCTTGAACAAATGTTTTCGCGATTCATGGAAGGTCGCGATCCCACACAATTCACGCTGCGCGAGAAAGCGACCTTCATCGCTCAAGGGGTGCTCTCCGGAAAAATTTTTGAATTAGCCAAGCCGGCCAACGTCTCGCTGTGGAACGAGCTGTCGCGCTATTTCGCCCGGCCGGAAGTGAAGGAGAAAATCGCGCGCGAAGTTGAAGTGGTGGCAGAACCGGAGCGCCGCGCATTTCTCCTCGCCAACATCGTATCGGAGCAACTCGCGTTTCGCTTTTTCCAAAAGTTCATGCAGCAGGTGACCGGCGGAAACCTGATTGAGGGGATGCAGGCGCTCACGGCCATCGCGCCGTTAATCATTATCCTCTCGCCTTACATATACGCGTTTCACAGTCAGGCACCATCACGCAGATGGCTGCGGCAAATTTTCCGCGAAATGACCGGCACGATTCCGGAAAAGTTGCGCAACACTAAGCGGGCCTGGTTCACCGACACCCTCGAAGATGTGAACGGTGTTGCTACCACCATTCGGAAAATGACGGCGGCAGCGAAGAAGGCGAGCGCCGACCTGACTGTCGTTACCTCACGCAGCGAGATTCACATCACCGACATTCCAATCAAAAATTTCAAACCGATCGGCGAGTTCGAGCTACCTGAGTATGAGCTGCAAAAACTCAGTTTCCCACCGATTCTACGCATGCTCGACTACATTCAACGCGAAGGATTCACGGAAATCATTATCAGCACCCCGGGACCGATCGGATTGACGGCACTAGCGGCGGCAAAAATGTTGAATTTGCAAACCAGCGGCATTTATCACACCGACTTTCCGCAATACATCCGCATTTTGACCGATGACAGCTTTCTTGAAAGTGTCGCCTGGCATTACATGCATTGGTTCTACGGGCAGCTCGATAGCGTTTTCGTCAATTCGGAGGAATATCGCCGAAGCTGGATCGCGCGTGGTTTTGCGCCGGAAAAATTGAAAATTTTGCCGCGCGGTCTCGACACTACACTCTTCAGTCCTCAACACCGTGATCCGAGGTTTTGGCAAAAATTCGGCGAACACAATGGCGCTGTTCTTTTGCTTTATGTCGGTCGCATCTCGAAGGAGAAAGATCTTGATGTTCTGGCGGAAGCTTACCGGCAACTTCGCGAGGAAGGGCTCCCAATTCGACTCTATTTTGTGGGCGATGGGCCGTATTTGCAGGCATTGAATCAGGCGTTGCCCGAGGCTGTCTTTACCGGCTACTTGCGCGGCAAAGAACTCGCCGCCGCCTATGCGTCGGCTGATGTTTTTGTTTTTCCGAGCACGACCGACACTTTCGGCAATGTCGTCATTGAAGCGCAGGCTTCAGGCGTGCCGGTGATCGTGTCGGACACGGGTGGCCCGAAGGAGCTAGTCGAATCGGATGTGAATGGCGTGGTAACGAGATCCCACGACGTCAACGACTTGGCCCGAGCCATCCGCGAACTGGTCAAGAACAAGCGGAAGCGCGAGGAAATGTCGCGCCACGCGCGCCAGGCGGTGGTCGACCGCAATTGGCCAGGTGCGTTTCGCAAATTTTGGGCTGCCACGGAAATCTAACGATTCATGGATAACTCGATCGTTCGAGGCGCATTGCTGCTTGGCGCCGGTGTTTGCATTGGGGTAGTAATCGGTTTGGCGATTTCGCCGGCGCACCACCCCGATCCAGGGGTTGCTCAAGGCATCACCGGTAGTCCTGCCAGCGTCACGACTGCGAAAGCAAAGCCTGGCTCGCATTTGGAAGCGGAAACGGAGCATCCAAATCCTGCTCGGCGATATCGTGACCGTTCCGTTTCAAGAATTGTATGGCGTTCTTTCCACGTTATCGCCGCAACAGTTGAATGATTTAGTCGCGCAGTTGAGGGCCTTGGCCGCCGGTAAAGACACCAATGCAAAGATGGCCGCATTTTTTAAAGCGTGGGCCCATTTTGATCCGATCGCGGCATTGCACGCGGCCGCGGGATTCAAAGTTTCGGAGGCAAAGACGACGGCGGTACAATCGATCATTGCCAGCGCCGATGCGACGCAGGCGAAAACTTTGGCCAGGGAAATCCAGGAGTGGCCGACGGATGCCATCAATCGGGAGCAAAGGAACGGATTTCTGAATTCTTTGCTCATGAAATGGTCGGATCTCGATCCAATCGGAGCCGCGAAATTCTTCGATACCATGCAAGTAGACACGATTCGATTTCATCCGGTGGCGTCGGTGATCGCCCAAAACTGGGCGGCGATTGATCCGGCGGCCGCACTCGAGTGGGCCCGCGCTCATAGCGATGTACAAGGATTTCAGGGTGCGATCAACGGCGCGATCAACGGCTGGTGGTCAAAGGACCATGCCGCCGCGGA
>QHPN01000113.1 GCA_003219115.1 Verrucomicrobiota bacterium
ACGCCTTCTTCGCTGTCTTCTTTCTTATCTACAACCTGGCAATGCTTGGGAGCAATCTGCTGCGGCTGATGTAGGGCTCAGGTAAGAAATAAGAGAACAGAGAAACAGAGGCTAAAGAGCGACCGGGTGTTAAAACAAACGCGGGAGCCAGCATCAAATCGTCCTTAGCCTGGGGCGGGATCGTTCAAGAAATTTTGTGGGAATTTCCGCAGCCGGCGACCGCGGCTACAACGAGCTGCAAATCAGGAATTCGCTAGTTCATCGTAGACAAGGCGAACGATCTGCAAGAATACTGAGTTGTGCGTATCGAGCTGGACGATCTGAGTCGGCCCGAGATCGCCGAGCTTTTGAAGGAACATCTGGCGAGCATGTTTCTGGTTACGCCGCCGGAAAGTGTTCATGCGCTGCCGATCGAGAAGTTGCGTAGCCCGAAAGTTACCTTCTGGAGTGCGTGGGAGAACGGCGAGCTCCTTGGCTGCGGAGCGTTGCAGGAACTCGATCCGCAGCATGGCGAGATCAAGTCGATGCGGACCGTTTCGCGTCATCTTCGCAAGGGCGTCGCCCGCGCGGTTCTGGACCATATTATCAAGGTGGCAAAGCGACGTGGTTTATCGGCGCCTGAGCCTGGAGACGGGTTCTATGGCGGCATTCGAACAGGCCCGCCAACTCTATGCCGGTGCCGGCTTCGTCTGCTGCGAGCCGTTTGCCCATTACAGGCATGATCCGAACAGCGTGTTTATGACAATGAAGCTATGACTTCAGAGGTCACAGGTCAGACGCACGAGGCCATGGCGCGCCAAGGCGGGCAGACGTGAGACGTGAGACGTCACAAATCAGAGGAACTATCATCATCGTAAGCGGCTTACGATGATGATGGCGAAAGAGGAGTAATCCCAGATTTAGGAGAGTTTAAGTAATTTGCGGGATTTGGGATCGCGCGGTGGCCAGGGTTTGCCCGCTTTCTTGGCGGCGCGCCTGGCTTCACGGATCGCGACCATCTGTCGGGCATGCGACTTGGTTAGCTCACGCCGGCTGGCCAGTCCGCCGCGATGGCCGATGGCGGCGAGATATTGGCGCACCTTCTTTTGCACGGGGGTCATTGCTTCGTTCTATCCTGTATCATAAGCCGGTTATGATCGAGCAGATTCGATCAGAGATAAGAGATTACAGGGCAGAGGGCAGCGGCAGAGCAGCTAACCGCTGACGGCATAGAGTTGCCATTTATCCGGGACGCCTTTCAAGTCGTAATCGCCTTTGGCCTGGAAGGAGATGCCTGATCCGACGACGAGGTCTTTCGTCGTACTGGAAACCAGGACCTCGCCAGGTGCGCTCTGGCCTTGCACGCGCGAGGCGATGTGGACCGCGATTCCGCCGATGTTGTCGCCCATGAGCTCGACTTCGCCGGTATGGACACCTGTCCGGACCTCGAGACCCAATGGCTTTACCAGCGAAGCAATGGCGGAAGCGCACCTGACCGCTCGCGCCGGGCCATCGAAGCTCGCCATGATTCCGTCGCCGGCAGTGTTCGTTTCGCGACCCCGAAAGCGTTTCAATTCACCGCGAACGATTCCGTAATAGGCTTCGAGTTTATCCTTCCAGGCCCGGTCCCCGAGTTCGCTCAGCGTCTTGGTAGAATCGGCGATATCCACAAATAGCACCGTTGCCAGGACGCGGTCGTCAATCACGGGCGGGCGAACGCCAGTCACAAATTCCTGGATGTCGGCAATAATCTTCTCCGGTTCGATCGCCATAATAGAATGGGTGTCCCCCGGATATTCGACAAATTTCGCACCGGGTATTCGCTTCGCCATGTCGCGTCCGCCCTCCACATTCACGGCCGGGTCGCCGGTCCGGTTCATGATCAACGCCGGCACTTTGATCGCTCCCAAGATCGAGCGAATATCGATCTCGGAGTTCATGGTTTCGTAGGCAGCGACGGCGGAGGGACTGCCGGCGGCTCGCATGTAACGCCTGGCATGCTCGATCAAATCCTGAGAGGCATTCGGTCCCATGCCGGCGCCGGGACCTCTAATATACCACTCCGACGGCCAGTTTTCCTGAACGTCCTTGATCATCTCGGCGTACTGCTGCGCATTCAATCCCCATGGATGATCTTCCGTGGCGAGCCATCGGGCCATCCCTCCCCAAGTAAGGAGCGATCGCGTGCGCAGGGGGTAGGTTGCGGCGAATATGCAAGCCATGGAGGCGCCTTCCGAAACGCCCAATATCACGGCCGATTCAAGGCCGACCGCATCCATTACTGCGCGAATGTCGTCGCTACGCTCCTCGAGTGTGGCCATGCCAGTCGGGCGATCGGAGAGGCCGGTGCCACGTTTGTCGAAGCGAATGAGGCGACAGACCGAACCAAGCTTCCGAAGAAAATCCGCTCGCATGGGAAACTCCCAATCCATATCAAGATGCGAAAAGGTGCCGGGCGCCCAAATGAGGTCGAACGAACCGCCACCGCTGACCTGATAGGCGATGTAGACATCGCCGCTTTTCGCGTAGTGAGTTTCCGGTTTCACAAGTCTGGGCGGGAGTGCGCTCCTCTAATAAATAACGCGCTGTCGTCCACTTTGCCTGCCGCAGAACTCGACTTCAAGGAGACAAAGCGAACGCCTCGTAGAGAGGCGAGGGTCAGAAATGCCTACAACAAGCCTTCTTTCCTGAATACTGCGGCTACGCTCACAGGCGATATTGCCGTTTAAGGAAAGGCGAACGCCGGGTAGGAAGGTCTTTTGTTTCAGGAGGCCTGATGGTCCTGGCACTGAATGATCGCAAGCGGCTTACGATAGAAAAAAATTGAGCTCATTCAAGAGAGCTTGAGTAATTTGCGCGATTTGGGATCGCGCGGCGGGCCAGGGTTTGCGTGCGTTCTTGACGGCGCGCGTGGCTTCGCGGATCGCAACCGTTTGTCGGGCGTGCGACTTGGTTAGCTCGGGCCGGCTGGCCGTTCCGCCGCGATGGACACGAGATATTGGCGAATTTGCTTTCCAACTCTAATCACGTTGTGTTCTATCACGTATCATAAGCGGCTTACGATCAATGGTTGATTAATAGAAATGTGTGCGGCGAGAGCATCGAGCACGGACACGCGCTTCCCGCTTGTAGGGCCTACAACTCGGAGAAAGCCGCGTATCCATCCGAAAATGTCGATCGGCCAGCTTTAGACAAACGCGCCCAGGCCGAGCGGAGTATGATCGGATGCGAGCGCGGTAGGACTCCAGAGTGATTAGTGATGAGTTTGTTCGTCTATCTGCGGTCCACTGGGCCAGAAAAAATTCTTCAATGCATAGAGCTCAAGCGCGAATGAAATGAAACCGCCATAACCGAGAAGGGGCATTTCGAAAATTCGCAAAAACTCCGTGCCCGGGGTGTGATAAACCCATTTCGGAAAGGAGTAATAGTTCCACATCTCCCAGAAGAAACCGCAGATCAACGCGCCGAGTGCAAGCGACAGGACGATTCGCCAATCGCCATCCCGCAGTTTCTGCAGAAAATGCGGCCGGCCAATCCAATGGTTAATCGGCTCGAAAATCAAAACGAGCGAAGTCCAGGTGAAGGGATAAAAAAATTTCGGGCAGGCCAGCAGCAATACCAACATAGCGACGCCGGCAACGAACAGAACGACAAAGACCCGCGGAGTTGCCGGCACGCGCGGGCCGGAATTGCAAAAATGCGTCCAACGAAAGGTCTGAATCAGCTCCGCGGTTTCAAATACAGCCGGAATGACAGTCGAGAACGCGATTGTGCAAAGGAGATTGAACTGAAGCGGGGTGAACAGTTCGCGCCCGAGATACTCCCAATTCGCCGTGCGCAAGTTGATGAGTTCAAACAACCACCAGACTGGCGCCGAAAAACAAAAGAGCAGCACAAATTTTCGCGTTGACCGCGACCAGAGCGAATTGCCCTGGCGCGCCGACACGAGAGCGTCGACAAGAAGAATGTATCCGAGCCAAAGCGGGAAGAACAGCCATGAAGTGCGCGCATTGGGCAGCATCCAGTTGAATAGCCAGCAAACCGCCAGCAGGAACAGCCCTACCCAACCACGTGACGGCCAGACTCGGATTAGTCGAATCATCTACTTTTCAACGATACACGGCGCCTGGACTGGTGCTGTTGTTTGCACTGGAGGCGGTGACGGTAAAGCGCGCCAGTGGCAGTTAAATAAAGCTAAGTGAAGCCGGTCAGGCTGTCGCCGCAGAACATTATCCGCCCTCGCTGCCGACCAGTGCATGCGTTGCGAAGATGCGGCACAAGGTATTTTCAGAGCTCAACCACGGATCCGAATGGAGAGTTGATTAGCGGAGGCAAGTCGCGAAATTCGCAGACTTTTGAAACTTAAACCGTCGCTCGACTGGCTGCTTATCTTCGTTCCGCTCGCGATCCTGCTGCGCTTCTGGCCGGGAGGCAGCAGTCCGACTGCGCTTTTTGTTTGTTCCGCTCTCGGCATCATTCCGGTCGCGGGGTGGATCGGGCGCGCCACCGAAACGCTTGCCCTCCGCGTCGGAGAAGGCCTGGGCGGATTGCTCAATGCCACTTTCGGAAACGCCGCCGAGCTGATCATCGCCGGCATCGCGCTTTCCAAAGGTCTGACCAATGTGGTGAAAGCCTCCATTACCGGATCGATCATCGGCAACGTGTTGCTTGTGCTCGGCCTCTCCATTCTCTTCGGCGGCGTTAAATACAAAGAACAATATTTCAACCGCAGCGGGGCGCGCACTTCAGTCGTCTCGCTCTCACTGGCCGCGGTCGGCCTTATCATCCCGACGGTTTTCCACCTCACCGCTTATTCCAGCCCCGCTGGCTGGAGCCCGTTGGCTGAGCAGAAGCTCTCGTTAGGCATCGCCATCGTCCTGTTCCTTACCTACTTCTGCGTGCTCGGTTTCTCGCTTCGAACTCATAGATATTTCTTTCAATGTGGTGAGGAAGGCATCGAGGAAAGCGGGAGGCAATGGTCGGTCGGCAAGGCCGTTTTCATTCTCCTCATCTCCACCGCTGTGGTCGCCGTGCTCTCGGAGTTTCTCGTCGGCACAATCGAAGACGTCCGGCACTCCGTCGGCGTGACCGAGGTATTTATCGGCGTGATCGTGGTGGCGATTGTGGGTAACGCAGCCGAGCACTCGACCGCGATAATCATGGCGATGAAAAATAAGATGAACCTGAGCGTCGGCATCGCTATCGGCTCCAGTCTGCAAATTGCGCTTTTCGTCGCGCCGGTGCTGATTTTTCTCTCCTACGTTTTCGGGCGACCGATGGATCTGGAATTCTCGCTCCCGGAAGTTTTCGCGGTTGTGGCTTCGGTCTATATTCTGTTTCAGATCAGCGGCGACGGCGAGACCAACTGGATTGAAGGGATCCAACTTCTCTCGGTCTATGTGATTCTGGGGATTCTGTTTTTCTATCTGCCGGAGCCGCAGCGACTGCATTAGTAATTGGTGATCGGATACAGGGTGTTCGGCGAGGCGCCGAACACGGCACGCGAGGCGCGTGCGCTCCCCAGATGTAACCCGTAAACGTTTTACCTGTCGCGCCGAAGCCTCGGCGAAGGCGAAACGATGCCGCGATCTAACGATTTAACTCCAAAAGGATTCGCGAGCAGGCCCTTTAACGAAGTCAGCGCGACGAAGCGAAGCGCAGTCACTGCTTTACCGGAGTCCCGGCGGTTTGCACAACTTGCTCGGCCACGCATTGCCATTGACCATTCCGTTTTACCCAGGTGTCGGTGTAACGAAAGGTACGATGGAAGGCTTTGCCGTCTTTGCCAGTTCCGCTTTCAACCGCGTCGCCGATCGCAACACCAGCGTTTGGTCCGTAAAGGCGCACCTTCGTGTTCTTAAGGGACGTAGAAGTATAGGTATCCGTATCTTTTTTCGTTTGCTCGAGCAAACCCGACTTGTCCATAAACTTATTACTTTGTCCCACGCCGGCGAAGTCGGGTGCAATCATGTCGCCGATAGTTTTGGCGTCATGCTTCTGAATAGATGCTTCCCAGCGTTCTTCCATGGCGCGGATGGTTGCTTCCGGGCCGGCGTTTGCGGGCGATGTCTTTTCTTGGGCAACGGCTGTTGTCGCGATAATGGCGATGATAAATAACGAGGTCAGGCTCTTCATATGATTAACTCCGGTTTGATTTGATTACTCGCGGCAAGCGTAGGAGGCGCGGTTTTGACGGGTCAAGAACAATTCCGAGGGCAGAAGTCACGGGTCACAGACAGAAGTCCGTGATCTCTTGGTCGCGGATCGGAGATCCGAAATCACCCATAGCACTCAAGATACTTGATGCCGGAGCCGGTGTTGAAGACGACGACTTGCTCGTCGAGTTTGATTGTGCCGGAATCGATGAGCGAACGCAGGGCGGCGAAACAAGCGGCGCCTTCCGGCGCGATGAAAAGGCCCTCGGCCCCGCCTACTTCGCGGGTGACGCGAATCATCTCGTCATCGTCGATCGCGATCGCGCCACCGCCGGATTCCCGCAGGATTCTCAGTATGAGAAAATCGCCGATCGCTTTCGGCACGCGCAGGCCGGAGGCGCGGGTATGAGCATTCGGAAATTCGGCGGCATGGACGGCGCCAGCTTCGAACGCGCGAACGATCGGCGCGCAGCCTGATGCCTGAACGGAATACATGCGCGGACGTTTGGCGCCGATCCAACCGAGCGCTTCCAATTCCTCGAACGCTTTCCACATTCCAATGAGGCCCGTGCCACCGCCGGTTGGATAAAGGACCACATCGGGCAGCCACCAGCCGAGCTGTTCCGCCAGCTCGTAGCCGAGAGTCTTTTTGCCTTCGAGTCGATACGGTTCCTTCAGCGTCGACATTTCGAACCAGTCTTCCTGCGTTTTCCGACGCGCGATCGTTGCCGCGCAGTCCGTAATCAGTCCGTCGATCAATTGCACGCGGGCGCCGAGCTCACAGCACTCGATGACGTTCAGCTGCGGAGTGTCGTAGGGCATGAAGATGTACGCTTCCAGCCCGGCGCGGGCGGCGTAGGCGGCAAGGGCGCTACCGGCGTTGCCCGCGCTCGGGACCGCGAGCTTGGTCGCACCGAGATGTTTCGCCATCGAGACGGCGGCCGACATTCCACGGGCTTTGAAACTTTGCGTCGGGTTGACCGATTCATCTTTGATCCACAAATCAGCCAGGCCGAGCTGGTCGCCGAACCGGTCGGCACGGAGCAAAGGTGTTCCGCCTTCGCCGAGCGATACCGGCTCAACATTTTGCGGCAATGGCAGCAGCTCCCGGAATCGCCACAAGCTGTTATCGACGCGCGCCCGCAACTTTTGGCGAGTGAGCTTCTGTGAGACGGTCTTGAGATCGTATTTCGCGAGCAGCGGTTTGCGGCATTTAGTGCAGAGATTTTGTAACCAGGCGGCGTCGTGCTCGGTGTCGCACGCGCTGCAAACAAGATGAGTAAGAAACATAGATTGCCGCTGAGTCGCGCGGCCTCTACAACACCCTTGCAATGCCCGAAGTGAAAACGCAACAGGTGTGGTATCGCCCATCCCTTACCACCCAGATTCTTATCGGATTGGTCGTGGGCGTGCTCATCGGCTGGCTCCGGCCGGCCTGGGGCAACTCGATCTATTTCCTGCGCGACATTTTTCTAAATCTGATCAAATCGATCATCGGGCCGCTGGTGTTTTCCACGCTGGTCGTCGGCATCGCCGGCGGCGGCGATCTACGCAAGGTCGGGCGCATGGGAGTGAAGGCCCTCATCTATTTCGAAGTCATCACGACCGTTGCGCTATTTCTCGGCCTCGCGGTGGTGAACATCACGAAACCGGGGATGGGTGTGCCACTGGTCGGCACCGCGGGCGAGGCCGTGCAAAAGATCGGGGAAACGCATCCGCGCACGTTCGTCGAGACGCTGGTTCACATCTTTCCGGCGAGCGTGGTCGATTCGCTGGTGCGCGGTGACATTCTTCAGATCGTCGCGTTTGCGGTGCTGTTCGCGATGGCTGTCTCGGCCATCGGCGAGAAAGGCCGGCCAATGCTGGTAGCAATGGAAAGTCTTTCACAGGTGATGTTCAAACTAACGAATTATGTGATGCGTTTCGCTCCGTTTGGCGTGGCGGCGGCGATGGCACACACGATTGGGACGCAGGGTCCCAGTGTGCTGATCAGTCTCGGGAACCTGATTGTCTCCTACTATGCCACCCTCGTTTTGTTCGTGGTCCTGGTCTTTGGCATCATCATGTTGATCGTGCGCGTGCCGGTGCGGCAGTTTGTGCGCGCAGTGCGTGAGCCGGCGACGATCGCGTTCGCCACCACCAGCAGCGAATCGGCCATGCCGAAAGCAATGCAGGCAATGGAACGTCTCGGGGTGCCGAAGCGAATCGTGGGCTTCGTCATGCCGACGGGTTACTCATTCAATCTCGATGGCTCGATGATCTTTCTTGCGATCACTTCGGTGTTCATCGTGGACGCGGCTGAACCCATAACGCATCAGCACTTCGGATTCGCGCAACAGCTAACGATGATGCTGGCGTTCGTGGTGACATCGAAGGGACTGGCCGGTGTGCCGCGTTCCTCCATTCTGGTTTTGCTGGCGACTCTCAGCGGGATCCTGCCGCCGCCGATTGTCGCCAGCGGCGTTGCTATTCTGCTGGGGATCGACGCGATCATGGACATGGGACGTTCCGCCATGAATCTGATCGGGAATTGTCTGGCCACAGTGGTGATTGGGCGCTGGGAGCGCGAGTTCGATGACGAGCGCGCCCGAATCTTCGGAACACCGCAAGAAGCGGAACTCGACTTGCAGCGGGGCGATGTGGCGGCGGCGGAAACGGCGCAGCGCGGTGAGTGACAGCTCAGAGGTCAGAAGAAGTCACCGGCTGGAGGTTGGAATAACCGAGACGACACGGTTGCAATTAGCTGCGGTATTGCTAAACCGGTTTTATGGAAACGGCGGGCGAAGATCATCCCAAGATCGTGGCGTTTCCGCCGTTGCTCTGGCTGATTGGCGCAATCGTCAGCGTGCTGGTCCATTTTTTCGTTTTTTCGATTCGAATTTTGCCGGAACCATTCGCCATGATTCTTGGGATTGTTTGTCTCCTGGCGGGGCCTTCGCTGGCATTGCCGGCGTTATTCACCATGCGCGCGGCCGGGACGCATGCCAATCCCGCGAAGCCGGCGACAGCGATTGTGCGAGGTGGATCTTATCGGTTCACTCGGAACCCGATGTATCTGGCACTTTGTCTGGTGCAGGCAGGGATCGGATTGCTGTTGAACGATTGGATTACGCTTTTGTTTGTTGTGCCGCTTGCGTTGGTCCTGCATTTCGGCGTAATCCTGCCCGAGGAACGCTATCTCGAGGCGAAGTTCGGTGAGCAATATCTCGCTTTAAAGCGCGAGGTGCGCCGCTGGATTTAAAGAATCAACGTCGACTCAAATAGCGCTCGGTTCATCTAGTCGACCAGGCACAAATTTCAGCATGAGATCCTTGGGGAGCTCGCGCATTCGGGGCACGTTCTTCGGGTAAGCTCCGCCCGGATCGGCCTTTGCCCACAAACGGCCTCTTGCCGCCCAATACTCAAAGTTTTCATACAACCTGTCGCCACGCGTGAGACGCATCCGCTCGACCGCCGGAGCGAGCTGATTCCATAATCGGTTGATTGAGGTGCCGGTTACGTCGAGCACCACGTCCGGCTCGAGTAACCCGTACTTTAAGTATGAGCCGATCTGCTCACACCAGTCGCAGGCGTACAATTCCGGATGCTTCGATCGGTCGACGTTTGGGACATCGTACTCGGCCAAGAAAGCGAGATCTTTGAGTTTGGTCTGCAACTCATCCGCAATGTACTCCCGCCATTCGCGAAAGTGGAGGTCGCCCCAGTCTTTTAGGACCGCTAGCTCGGCATTAAGCGTGTTCTGCGCACGCAAGTGTCGCAGTTGAATGAGCCCCGCGATAACGGTAGCGATGATGACACTAATGTGACAGCGTTGATCAGCAGCGCCCATTTATCGATCGACATTGCTTCCAACATAGCGGCGATAACCGCGGAATGGAAAGTCTCCACCGCCTGAGTTAAGAAATTTGGCTTCCAACAAATAGCGCTCGGCTAATGTTGAAGCGCGAGTACAGGTATCAGTGTGAGGATACTTGGGATGATTGGTGGGACGGGGCCGGAATCGACGGTCGAGTATTACCGTCGGTTGGTTGCGGCTTACAAGGCGCGTAATCCGAACGGTGGAGCGCCACCAATAATTATTAACAGTGTCGATAACGAGAACCTGGTGGACTGGTTCACGAGGAACGAGCTGGCGCCGGTTATCGAGTTTCTCGCGGCCGAAATCGAAACTCTGGCACGCGCGCGCGCTGATTTTGCGCTCATCGCGGCGGTCACGCCACACCTCGTGTTCGACCATCTGCAGCAGCGGGCGCGTATTCCGATGCTCAGCATCGTGGAGGCTACGGCCGATGCCGCAGCGAAGGCCCGATTGCGGCGCCTGGCGCTCTTCGGCACGCGATTCACCATGCAGGCGGCGTTGTTTCCGGATGCGTTTGAGCGGCGCGGAATGACGATCGTCGTGCCAAATGAGGAAGAACAGGAGTTCATCCACGAGAAATACATGGGCGAGCTCTTCGTCGGAAAGATTTCAGACGAAACCCACGCGGCGTTGATCGACATCGTGCAGACGATGAAGCAGCGCAACAATGTCGATGGCTTGATTCTCGGCGGCACCGAGCTGTCGTTAATTCTGCGCGAATCGAGGGCGGCGAGGCTGCCGATTCTCGATACTACCCAGATTCACGTCGAGGCCGCGATCGAGTGGATGTTGCGGCCATAAAAAACTCTGACAATCGTCCGCCACCAGCCCTGGGAGACTGAGAAGCGCCAGCCGGCAGCTCGGAGTATAAATTAGCTCTTCCGCTTCCCGACGGTTCAAAGCCAAACCA
>QHPN01000247.1 GCA_003219115.1 Verrucomicrobiota bacterium
TGCGAGTTCGGTTACTTCGAGGAAAAGAATTACTCGATCTATTTCGAAGGCGCGGATGGGGCGGAGAAGATTCGCCGACTGCTCATTTCCTACGACGAAAGTCCGCCGCGCCAGATGTTGGACAGCCCAGTCACGCGCATCCGCAATTTCGAGAAAGAGACGATTCGCGACGTCGAGGGCGACGAGATTCCGAAAGAGAAGATGTTGATTTTCGAGCTGGCGGACAAAACGCGTATCGCGGTGCGGGGATCGGGAACCGAACCCAAGATCAAGTACTACCTATTTGGCGCACGATTGCCCACGAATGGAAAGTTGTCGCGCGAGGAACTGGAGCGCGCCCGGACTGAAATCGATCAACGACTGGATGCGCTTTGGAATTGGCTGCGGGCGGATGCCGAGCAGAGGGTGAAGGGAAAGACGTAACACATCGCTGCTGAAAATGTGGGAGTGGTCTCAGTGCCGCGACTGTCGGGGCACTAAGGTCCCTCCCACATTGTTTTCATCACTCCACTACTCCACTATCCCATCACTCCAGTTCTGTTCCCTTGATATTTTGCGCGATTCGCGCCAAGAGTTCGGCGTGCGACGAGAAATTCAGTTAAGCGGTGGTGAGATCATGATTTTGAAAGCAATCGGTCTTACCGGCACGGCCCTGGGGGGAAAGTTCCTGCTCGACAAGATCGAAGAAGTCGAGGCGGGCGAATTTATCGATACTGTTCAAGGTTTGTTGGCGATGGGTTATCTTCTCGCCACCAAAGTAAATATTAAGACGCTGGAGGACGTAGAACGTGCTTCCTTTCGCGTCAATCCTTCGTACGCGCATGATCTGAAGGATGCGCTTGATCCCTATCGCCGGCGCGAACAGGAAAAACACCGGCGACGCCGCCGCGGCTGAGGTGAAGAGGCGATTGCTGCGGCTTTGGCCGTGGCTCACAGCGATCATCAGCGGTTTTTTCGCCGCCGCCGTATTCCCTCCATTCGATCAAACCTGGCTTGCTTGGGTCGCGCTCGTCCCGCTATGCGCTACTATTTTGTTCTCGGGGGAAACTGCGAACCATCGCTGGCTGCGTGATCTCATTCTTGGTTACGTCGCCGGGCTCGCGTTTTTTTGGACGTGTTTTTTTTGGATGACGACCGTCTCCGCCCTCGGCTGGTTCACCCTGCAATTTTATCTCGGTCTTTATTTCGCCGTCTGGGCATGGTTTTGCGGACTGATGCGACCGCGGGTCCGCAAAATCGTCGCGCGCGATAAGTGGAGCGAAATGCTCGCGCGGGCCAGGCCCGAAACAGCACCGGCCGGCTCGCCATGGCTTAGCTCCGGTCACAATCTTTTTCTCGCGTTGTCTCTCGCGGCCGCGTGGGTCGCGCTGGAATGGATACGCGGCTGGATGTTTACGGGGTTCGGGTGGAACGGGCTTGGCGTCGCCTTGCATGGGACGTGGCCACTAATTCAGATTGCGGAGTTTACCGGAGTCGCCGGCGTCACGTTCCTCGTGGTATTTTGCAACGTCATCCTGACCACCACAGCCCGGCGAATTTGGGAGGAAACTCGCGCTGGCTCGATGCGACCGCACTTTGATTTGACGCTGACTCTCGTCGGACTCGTGGCGGTATTCACATGGGGGCTGACGGCTGTGCAAACGCGGCCAGCGTCGCGACCGTTGCGCGCCGCTTTGGTTCAGGCAAACGTGCCGCGCACGGAAAAATTCGATGTCCGTTATAAGCAAACAATCTTCGATAAGTTTTCACGATTGAGCAAGATAGCACTCACACCAGCATCCGGCATCGATCTCATGATTTGGCCGGAGAGTTCCATGCCAGCACCCGTTCTTGAGGATCAGGAAACATTTGAATTCGTCAGCCAGATCGCCGGCTCGAACAAAGTAGACTTGCTCCTTGGTGCAATCGACGAAGAACCGCATCAGGTTTATAACGCTGCTCTTCTGTTCCCTCCCGAGGGCGATCCGCAACTTTACCGCAAGGTCCACCTCGTTCCGTTCGGCGAATATGTCCCGTTCCGCCATTCCTTCCCGCTGTTTGCAGAAATTATCGGAGACCAGGTCCCGGAGGATTTCGACGCTGGCAAAGAATTTACCGTGTTTCAGCTATCCAATAATCGCGGCAAAGTCGCGCCCCTGATTTGTTTCGAGGATACCATCGGAGAATTGACCCGGCAATTTGCTCTGCGTGGCGCAGATTTTTTCGCTAACGTCACCAACGACGGCTGGTTTCTGCGCTCCGCCGGTTCGCGTCAGCATTTGGCGAACGCTATTTTCCGATGCGTGGAAAATCGGCGACCCATGGTGCGCGCCGCTAACACCGGCGTCACCTGCTTCGTTAATGAATTTGGTCGCGTCACGCAAATCTTGCGCGACGATCAAGGGAGCATCTTCGAAGAAGGAACTCTCACCGGCGAAATCAATATCGCCAACGAGCCAGCGCTCACGTTTTACACGCAGCATGGCGAGTTATTCGCTAAAACATGCGCAGCATTCGCATTCGCTGTTCTGATTATAAGATTGCTGCAGTTTCGATTCCATAGGGGCTAGTTGTAACCTGATCTGTGAATGTCGATCTGTTCGATCGGCCAGGTAGGGGCGATTGACCCCAATCGCCCGATCATTGCCGCGACCGATGACTGCGGCTACAGGAAAGAAAATGGCGGTGCTTCTTCCTGTCGATCAGCTTCTCGAACTCTGGCCTGATGAATTTCAGGGCGTCCGCCTGGGCGCCCTACTCCATCCCGCCTCCATTAATTCCAAGCTGGAGCATACCGCGCAAATTCTTGAGCGGGAAAACAGGAAGCTATTTCACTTGCGTGCCCTGTTCGGTCCGCAACACGGCTACCGCGGCGAAACGCAGGACAACATGGTGGAATGGCAAAGCTACGAACATCCGCGACTCGGGATCCCGGTTTACAGCTTGTACGGCGAACATCGCGAACCGACGCGCGAGATGTTGCATGATCTCGATCTGTTGCTCATCGACCTGTACTACACCTTTGTTTGGACGATGTATCTGGCAATGCGCGCCTGCGAGCGCGAGAACATTCGCGTTGTCGTTCTCGATCGGCCAAATCCGATTAATGGCGTGACAGTCGAAGGCCCAAAACTGAAACCGGATTACCGCTCACTTGTGGGAATGCATCCAATTCCGGTCCGTCACGGCAAAACCATCGGCGAACTTGCGATGCAGTTTCGCGACGAATTTTTTTCCAAATGCGCGCTCACCGTGCTGTCGATGAAGAATTGGGAACGCGCAATGTGGTTCGATCAAACTGGCCTGCCCTGGGTACTGCCGTCGCCAAACATGCCGACACTCACTACCGCTATGGTTTATCCCGGAATGTGCCTGCTGGAGGGCACAAACGTTTCCGAGGGGCGCGGCACGACTCGGCCGTTCGAAATTTTCGGCGCGCCGTGGATTGACCCGGAAAAACTCTGTCGTGGCTTAAACGGCATCAAACTCGCGGGCACACATTTTCGTGAGACGTTTTTCCAGCCGACGTTCCACAAGTTCGCGGGTCAACTTTGTGGCGGGGCGCAGTTGCACGTGACCGAGCGTGAATCCTTTCGTCCGTTTGAAACCGGAATCGAGGTTATACGCTGTCTTCGCCGTATGTATGCGAATCATTTTCAGTGGAAGTCGCCACCTTACGAGTACGAATTCAAAAAGTTGCCGATCGAGGTCCTGCTTGGCGGACCGCTTGGCGATTTTTTTCCCGAATGACCGTTCAACTGCCCTCTGTGGTTTTTGCCGCAAGTATCATCAACGCCTTCGCTGACAACCCGGAAATGGCGATGGACAAAATGACCGATGACGAGTTGCGCGCGTTCCGCGGACAGAAAGTGAATGAGTTAAAACAGCGCGCTCGCGAATTTCGTCCGCCATCCTCGGCCGACGGCACGAGCTATCCGCATATTTTTTTCTGCACCATTTACTACACGCCCAAGGAATCAGGTTTTACCGCCGAGCAGGGATTTGATGCGACACCAATCAGTGCCAACGGATTACGCGGCCGAAAGTACCCGCGCGATTTTCTTTTGGCGGTGAAGAAAGAAGGCTTCGGTCGAATTAACGAAGCGGTTGATGGCCGGAACTACCTCCGCTGGATGGGCGACAACCGTTACGCATTTGCGAAGGCGCCGGTTGGCCGTCGTGGCGAAGTGCTGGTGCCGCGCCGGTCGTGCGCGATTTCGTCGCGCAACAGATTTTTACGTCAACACGTTCGTCTGAAAATCAAATCGCAAACGGTTAATGAGGAAACCGGGAGTGACGAATGGTTCGTTTGCGACACCGGCGCGGGCGTGCATCCCCTGCAAATCGATTTGTATTGGGGCGAAGACGAACCACACGGCGCCATCGGGCGTCAGCGCGCGCGACCACGCGGCACGTGGATGGAATACGCGTTTGATGTCGAAGTGACAGCGATACACTGAGTGCAGTGAATTGTAGAGGCGCTTGTGCCAAGCGCCTGTTGTGCGTTATTCGGCGCTTGGTACAAGCGCCTGTTTTCGTTGTCCTTCTTTCGTCCGGCTTTCACGCCCATGCCTACGGCCCGTTAGGTCACGAAATCGTCGGCGCCATTGCTGATCGCAAACTCGCTGGCACGCCAACGGCGGAGAAAATCAAAACGCTTCTCGATGGTATTCCGCTGGAGCGCGCTTCGCTGATTGCGGATGACATCAAGAGTTGGGACAAACGCGGTCCAGATGACGTCCGTGGAATCCATTTGCGCGATTATCCAAAGATCGAACAACAACTCCATGATTTTTGGAATGCGAATCCACCCAGCCCGGATGCCAGCGATACCACGCCGTCGCATCATTGGATGCATTACACGGATGTACCGGTACTGAACGCTGAGAAATACAGCGACGGCAAGAGAGGACGCGGCAATTGGGATGTAGTCCACACCATTCCTTACTGCATCGGAGTTTTGCGCGGTGAAATTCCCGAGGATAACCCGCGCAAGATCACGAAAACGATTGCGCTCATTCTGCTGGCGCATTGTGCCGGTGACATTCATCAACCGCTTCACGTCGGTGCCGAGTATTTCAACGAAGAAGGCGAAGCGATCGATCCCGATCGCGGCGCGACCGGTTTGGGCGATGAAGGCGGGAACGCTTTGAGTTTGGTGCAAAACCCGGCCGCGGGACGTCCGCGACATTACTATCATTCGTTTCATGGGTATTGGGATCTGGATACAGTCCGCAACTTAACGATTGGAACGCCAGATGAAGTTCCGAAGGAGCAGCGCGAGAGTGTTTACGCATCGGCAAAAGAGAAGTTGATCGCCAACTTCGTCGCCAATGAGCCCAAGAACTGGCGCACTTCGGGCGATCTAAAAACCTGGACCGAACAATGGGCTAACGAGATTTTGCCAATCGCGCGCGAGGCTCATACCCGTGTCCAATTCCGGCACGTCCATCGTGAAGAAAAAGACGGCCGCGTCTTCGCCAAAGGCGAAGCTCACGAAATCGGAACCGGATACCTCGACTGGTCAACGCAGGTAGTCGGCGACGAATTGCAC
>QHPN01000003.1 GCA_003219115.1 Verrucomicrobiota bacterium
CGTTTCCGGTTTCTCGCTCGCCGGTCCCAGCGTGCAAATGATCTTGGTTCTGCGCATCGGGACTGTTAATCGACCAGCGAAAGCTTCATGCTGCAACGTTCGATTAGCACGGCTTATCAGTTTGCCGAGAATGATGGCCCTGGCCGAAACTGTTCTGCTGACTTGATCTGAGCTACCGCAAGGCTCTTTCTGCTAATCATCTGCTAAAGAGGCGCTTCTGCATTTATGATGCCCCGATTCGGATGGGCGGATAATTATAGAAATTCTATGCTCGGGTTCGACTCTTGCTCCCTTAATAGAAATTCGCGACAGGCAATTTAACTCGCCGATTCAGCTTGGTCCCCAACCTGGAAACAACTATACACGACGCCGACAATGAATTCCCCTCGCATTTGCACATTGCTACTTGCTGCAGGTTTCTCATTCAACTCCGCGCGGGGTGATTACGTTGTTACGAACACGAATACTCAGGGGCCGGGTTCGCTTCTCGACGCGATTACGAGCTCAAACACTATTTCGTCGCTTAAGACGATTCGATTCAATCTTCCAGGGAGCGGACCGTGGACGATTACTATCATGTCGAGTCTGCATGCTCTCGCCCCCGTCTTCATCGATGGCACCACACAACCAGGTTATGACGGCGCTTTTAATCGCATCTACCTCGAAGGCACGGCAGGCGTAAACGAAATATTTTTCCTACAAGCCCATGACGGAACAACAATTAAAGGACTAGGCTTGTATAACTACAACGTCAACGGCGTAACCATCTGGAACGATTCGAACTGGAATTTTGTCGATGACGATTACATTGGATTCAAGAAAACAGCAAATGGCATTGTCCTAAATACCCCGCGTTCGCCGGACTGCGCAGGCGTAGGCATTCAGGGTAACTATAACAAGGTCAGACGGACAACTATCTCGGGCGTATACAATGGTATTAATGTAGGCGAGGCGATTGAAAAACCTGCAACGGGCCTGGTTTCGCATGATAACCTATTTGAACGAAATCGAATCGGAACCGATCCCACAGGTCAGACCACTGTGGGCTATGGCAACACTTCAACCGGTATCTTTTTAGGCGCTGGGGTGCAAAGTAGTTGGATCGGGGGATACAATGTAATTGCTGGTAATGGAAGATCCGCCGTCGAAATTCTCCATTCAAGCGACTCCGAAAATCGGATTTACTATAACTACCTCTACCTTGGCGTGAATGACGGTGGCACGAAGGTCATTACTGGATCCAGCAACAATTTAGGGGTCTTAATCGGCAACGCCGCGAAAAACAACGGCGCATGGGGCAATGTCATTGCCGGAAACCGTTACGGTGGCGTAGTTGTGGCTTCCGGAGACGGTAACTGGATCTGGAATAATACGATCGGCTTGGACAAAGCACAGACGCACGCGCTAGGCGGCCAGCCCTCCGGAATTGTCCTCAATGTCGATACGATGCGTTCGCCTGGTATCGCGCCAGTACGCAATTCCATTGAGGGAAACATGGTATGCAACCATTCCCTAAATGGGATTGAAATCTACAACGGCGTTGGTAACGGCGTGTACAACAATTGGATTGGTCGGAATAGTGCGGGCGTGCCGTTTTCAAATGCAAATTGGGGTGTTTATTTGCAGGACTCCAACTACAACACAGGAACTGGAAACGCCTGGGGAAGCAATGGACTCGGGAGAGTAGGACTGATACGGAGCACAGGAAACGGCATCAACTAGACTTTCAGTCAGAGTTTGATTCCTCAGCGGCAGGAGTCGCTTTGCTTCCGCTGGGCCAACGCGACTATGCCGAGCACACCCGAAACGGCTAGCAGCGCCTGCGGCGGCATCCCGTAGCGGTAGTCATAAGACATCACAATCACAGGGGTCGCGTATAATGCCAATGCGCTCAAGCCAAACAACCATATCCCAAGGCAAATCTGGCCGCGTGCCTTAACTAAACCCAGGACAGTGAAAAACAATAACGTGAGAATGATTAGGCCGTCGAGGCGGAATGCATCTTGATAAAAAGCGAGGATCTTCTGGCCGCGCAACCGAACGTTGACCCCGCGATATCCTTTTGCCATCGCGTCGACGACCAATTTTTCCGAATCATTTCGGTATGCGAATGACAGTACCTCCCGCGGAGTGCCACCGTAGCGCTGTCGAGAAGCAACCAATGGATCGATATACTTTGTCAGATCGATTACTACTGCCTGAAGATAGTCAAGCGGCTGATGCAATATGGCGCGCTGTCCAAACACCCCGAGTTTACGAGAGCTTTCCGGCCCGAGAACAAACATTCGGCGCGGAGTCGAATTGAGGTCCCAGACGTAACCGAAAGGCCCCGGCCGCTCAGAGGGCGGGCGTTGCTCGCACAGAATCTCTGTGCCTGCTGGCGGCGTGAATTTGCGACAGTCGGCAAATGGGGCTGCTCGCGCATAAAGATTCCAACCGCGCATGTCACTCAATCCCAGATAACGCCCGTGGGTCAGCACGATGGCGCCCCAGTAGCAAGCCAGGACCAACAAAGCTGGCAGTGTCGCGGCCACAAGCGCCAAATAGATACGGCGACGTGATTGCCTGAACCAGACGACGCTGCATATGCCCAACACTGGGACCAAGGCGAAGCCGATATTGCGCGTTAACCCGGCCGCTCCAATAAGAATGCTTCCTGCCGCAAGCCATTTGAGTTGAAGAGTCGGAACTAATCCTCGAATAGCGACACAAACTCCTGCTGTAGCAAGCACCGTGAAAAAGAAATCGGACATCACGGTATGTTCCTGAAATAGCTGATCGCCAGATAACAATGGAACTGCGGCAGGTATACACGCGATCCATCTAGCTACGCCCAGGCGACGCAATGCAAGAAATAGAAAAACTCCGGTGCTTACTCCTAAAAGGTGCTGGAATGCGATCGTAACCCAAAGCCGATTCGAAATCGCATGCAACAACTGGAGTAGCATTGGATAACCAGCAGGCATCCAGAAATCGCCGAATAATGGCCAATTGTTGATTCGCGCATACCGCGGTGAATCGACAAAGATCATTATGGCTGGGAAGTAAAGCAGCATCAGAAGGATCCGAAGGAAGAGGCCCGTCCCAAGCAGGATTAGGAATGGCTCGTAACGCAGCTCTCGCCAATTGCCGGACGGCGCGCTTGAGATTTCAGACCGTGAATTAATTTCGACCATCTCTTTGGTATCGGCCGCTTTCTGGATTCCGGTCAGTGTGGTGTAGCAGCTTCAGCTTTACAACGAAAACGGACTTCGGCGCTCATAGAGCGCCGCTACAGAGGCAATCCCCGGCGTGCTGCAGCGGCGGTCTCCAACTGCCGATTTAATTGCAAAGTTTCTTAACCCCGAAACCGCCGACGCGGACAATGCAGAAACCATCTCAGTTCCTCTTATCTCGCGAAACCAATATGACCCGTTATGATACGAGGAAAAATGACGGACGATTTTCGTATTCTCATCGCGGCCACGGAGAAGACCGGGAACACCTGGTTGAAGTATCTGCTCGCCCACATTTACGAACTGCCGACGCCTTACATCAGTCAGGATTTTTCCGAAGCGGAAGCCGATTCGCTCGGCAATCGGTGGGTGACGCATCAACATTTCCTTCCGGAGCGGCCTCTTCTCGATTGGGCGGCGAAGACGCACGTACATTTGGTGACCATGATTCGGCACCCGGCTGACATCCTGGTATCGCTCTATCACTACTGCTGTAATTACGCCGATCATTATAAGGAGGACCCCGGGATCTCGCTGGCGTTGGCGGCAGACGCACCGGCGCGACAGGAAACTGCCGGATTGCCACATCATGTGGTCGACGGCGAATTACTTCGCATCCTCCAGGAACGAATCATGTGTGACCTTAACATTTCCATCAGCTGGATCCGCAGTGGCCGGAGTAGCGTTGTCCGCTACGAAGATCTCCGAGTCGAACCGTTGCAGACGCTGAGCACCCTGGCCGAATCGATCGCGCCGGTGTCGAGCGATCGCGTCGAAAAAGCGATTGAGGCTTGCGACATCAAGGTCCTGCGGGACAACTACGCAATTGATAGCAGGTTTTTCCGCCGAGCATTAATCGGCGAGTGGCGAAGCGCTTTGCCCGCCGAGGTTTTGCGTCGTTTCGCCGAAGAAGAGCCGTTTCGATCGCAGCTCTCTTTTCTTGGCTATGAGGTAAAAGTCGACGAA
>QHPN01000004.1:0-1141 GCA_003219115.1 Verrucomicrobiota bacterium
ACATTGGCAACCCCGGCCCGACGTCATCGTCGAAAACGAAAAGCTCGAGTTCGCGTCCGAGCTTGCGGTGGTCGCGCTTCGTCGCTTCCTCTAACATCGCGAAGTAGTCGTCGAGTTCTTTCTTTGTCTTGAACGCGGTCCCGTACACCCGCTGCAACTGTGGATTCTTGTCGTCGCCTTTATAATAAGCGCTAGCGAGGCTGGTGAGCTTGAACGCGCCGATGTTTCCTGTGCGCATTACGTGCGGGCCGGCGCAAAGGTCAATGAAATCGCCGTTCCGATAGAGTGAAATCGTTTCCCCCGGTGGAATATTCTCGATGATGTCGAGTTTGAACTTGCTGGGAGCGTTCCGCTCGTTTAACGCCGCGAGCCTTCCCTTTTTGCCAAGCTCCAAGGCTTCATCACGCGAAACTTCTATCCGCTCAAAGGGATGGTTGGCCTTGATCTCTTTCTTCATCTCCGCCTCGATCTTTTCGAAGTCGTCGGGTGAGATCCGGTGCGGTAGATCGACATCATAATAGAAGCCGTTGTCGACTGGCGGCCCGGCCGCGAACTGCGCCTCCGGCCAGATTTTGAGGATCGCCGTCGCCAGAACATGTGCAGTCGAATGACGCAGACGCTCGATGTCGGTCATCTGAGCGCGTTGCTTCGGAGTCTTACGATCTTCGTCCATGAAAAGCTGGTGAAATTAACTACCTGAGCGCAGAAGAAAAGGAATTTGCGCTGACGCTGCCCAGCACTGCCATAGCCGAGACTCGTCGCGGTTTGCAAAGAAATCTGGAAACCACGAATCCAGGAACCTACAGAATTTCCGGTTTTCTTCGTGGATTCCTGGCTTCCAGATTTATCTTTCCGCCTCCCGCATCGCGGGTTTGTTCAGGAACTGGCCTAGCAGGCGCTAGCAGTCCGCCCGCCGCGCGTATTATTAGTTGATGAGGCGACTGCTCGTTATCGCTGCTGTGTGGATTTGCGTCAGTTGCAGCCTGGCGCAGACGCAGGTTGCTGATTTTGCCGCGCAGCGTGAGCGTATGGTGAAGGAGCAAATCGTCATGCGCGGGCTGGTAACGGAGCGGGTGCTATCGGCACTGCGCAAAGTGCCGCGGGAAGAATTCGTGCCGGCGGAATATCGCGCGGAGAGTTA
>QHPN01000004.1:1153-2715 GCA_003219115.1 Verrucomicrobiota bacterium
CGCAACCGTTCATTGTTGCGTTTATGACTGAAGCATTGCAGCCGCAACCGACGGATCGCGTGCTTGAGGTCGGGACCGGCTCCGGGTATCAGGCGGCGATTTTAGCTGAGCTGGTCGCCGAGGTTTATTCGATCGAAATTATCGAGCCGCTGGCGAAGAACGCCGAAGCGACGCTGCAACATCTCGGTTACAAAAATGTGCACGTGAAGACCGGCGACGGTTACAAAGGCTGGCCGGAACATGCGCCCTTCGATTCCATTATCGTGACCTGCGCGCCCGAGCACGTACCCCAGCCGTTGCTCGATCAATTGAAAGAAGGCGGGCGCATGATCATACCGGTCGGCGCCAAGTTCGCGCAGGAACTTTATCTTTTTGAGAAAAAGAATGGCCGTTTACAACAGAGCGCAGTGTTGCCGGTTCGGTTTGTGCCGATGATACGTACTGAAAAGGAAGGTGAGAAGTGATTAATAAGGAGTGAGAGGTGGAAAATGCAGGAACGGGGGAAGTGAAAGTGCTAGGCGAATGGTGCAAAGAGCGACGAGCAAAGTGGCAAGAGGAAGAGCGATCATTAACTGATAATGGATAACTGATTAAATGGTCGCGCCATTCGCGATCATTTAATCGTGGCGAGTTTTTTGATATCGACGCGCTTGGCCCACTCTTGAAGCGCGGCGGGATCCTGTCCCTGCGTTTCGATTTGGAGAAAATATCGCTTCGCCACCATGAGCCAGAGCGTGCCGTGTTTGCCTTCGTTCTCAAATGTCTCGAAGCCGTCATGGCCATCGAGGTTTACGGATTTAGAGTAGCCTTCGGTGGAGGTGGTGGTGAATTTCCACGCCGTGGTCGTTGCTTCCACGTAATCGGGATTGGCCGCGGAATCGAGGATGCTAATCGCCGTCGTCGGGACATTATCACCTTCGCCTTTGCGGTAATCGCGGTGCACGTTAGTCAATTTGAATCCGCCGACGTCAGTGGTTGAGCCATTCGGCTTATCGGCCGTCCAACCCGCAGGTGCCTCAGGCAGAAGCGGGAGCAACTTGGTGTAATCAATGACGTTGATGAGCGATGGCAGTTCTTGGCCGTGCGCCGGGGATGCAATAAGGCCAGTCAATGACGCCATCGCGGCCATTGCCGGTAACGCGACAAGGAAATTTCGGTTCGCGCGCAACGACATCGATTGACTTCGCTTTGGGCGGTTTGTCAAGACGCGACTGCGAGAGCCTGGAGCCTCTTCCAGAAGCCAGCCCGCTGTTGCAGGGTGCGAAAATTTATCTCGGTATTTCCCGGATGCTCGACTGTACGTCGAATCCAGCGAATTTCGTTCACAAGCTCTAAACGGTTTAATTTCTCACAAGCGCGACCATAGGGGCGCCCAAGCCATGCCACGTTTGCTCGCAGGCGGACTTGTTCGCTGGTCCAGCCTGGGGCGACGTCCCAGGGCCCGTCATTTCATTGGTGGCTCGCCGCGTGAATTGCGTCCATCATTCATCAGAGACGGGAATAGAAAATGAGCGAGAGAAGTTTTGAGATTCATGACGCAACGGTCGCAGACGTTCCGGTCA
>QHPN01000004.1:2722-6430 GCA_003219115.1 Verrucomicrobiota bacterium
GCAATTGATCCGTGATCTCGCGACCTACGAGCGCGCGCCGAATGATGTGCTCGCTACGGAAGAAGGTTTGCGTGAAGTGCTCTTTGGCCCCGAGCCGGCGGCGAAAGTTGTGATTGGGTTTGAAAACACCGTGCCGGTCGGTTTCGCGGTCTATTTTTTTAATTTTTCTACCTGGCTCGGGCGCTCCGGGCTCTACCTCGAAGATTTATTTGTAAAACCGGGAATGCGCGGCCGCGGTTACGGGCGCGCGCTGCTGGTACATCTGGCGAAGATCGCTCGCGATCACAATTGCGGACGAATGGAATGGGCGGTCCTGACCTGGAACGATCCCGCAATTCAGTTTTACAAAAAGCTCGGCGCGACGCCGCTGGACGAATGGCGTGTGTTCCGGCTAACGAAACATGGGATCGGGGAGCTGGCAGAGGCGTAAGCCGGCTCTGAAATGCGAATAGAAATAGGGGTGCGATAGCGAATTCGCAAGTTGTAGGGCAAGCGCTCTAATTGCCATCTTGGGAAGCGATCCGCCTGCCCTACAACATCAAAGGAGGAAATGAAGATCGAAGATTACGGATTTCTTAGCGACACGCAGACGGCGGCGTTGGTTGGACGCAATGGCTCAGTCGATTGGCTTTGTTTTCCCCGGTTCGATTCGGCTTCCTGTTTTGCCGCACTGATCGGCGAACCCAAGAACGGCCGATGGCTGATCGCGCCGACCGATGAGTCCGCAACCGTGACACGAAAGTATCGTGGCTACACTTTGATTCTCGAAACCACCTTCGAAACGAAGGAGGGCGCGGTGCGGTTGATTGATTTCATGCCGCCGCGCGGAACGAACCCGGACATCGTCCGCATCGTCGAAGGCGTGCGTGGAAAAGTTGCGATGCGGATGGAGTTGATCATTCGCTTCGATTACGGCGAGGTGGTGCCGTGGGTGCGGCAATGTGGTGACGGATAGCGATTGCGGGCCCGAACGCGCTGATTTTGCGCACGCCGATCGAAACGCGTGGCGAAGATTTAACGACAGTGGCGGAATTCGAAGTCGCGAAAGGCGAGAGCGTGCCGTTCGTGTTGACCTGGTATCAGTCACATGGGAAACCGCCGCGCGCGGTCAATCCGAAACACGCGCTGCGCGACACCGAAAAATATTGGAAAGATTGGGCTGGATGCTGCGAGCACACCGGCAAATGGAAAGATGCAGTGGTGCGCTCGCTCATCACTCTCAAGGGTCTGACTTACGCGCCCACCGGCGGCATTGTGGCGGCAGCGACGACTTCGTTGCCGGAAAAAATCGGCGGGGTGCGCAATTGGGATTATCGCTACTGCTGGCTACGCGACGCCACTTTCACGCTTTTCGCGCTAACGCGTGCGGGCTTCGTGGAGGAAGCGCGTTCCTGGCGCGGCTGGCTTCTGCGCACGATCGCGGGCAGTCCCGCCCAGATGCAGATTCTTTATGGCACGCGCGGTGAAAGGCGTTTACCGGAATTCGAAATCGAATGGCTGACCGGCTACGAAAATTCCAGGCCGGTCCGAATCGGCAACGCGGCTGCGACGCAATTTCAACTGGACGTTTACGGTGAAGTGATGAGCTCGCTTTATCATGCGCAGCAGGCGGGTATCGAAATCGAGGAGACGGACTGGAGGTTACAAGTGGCGCTGATGAGATTTCTCGAATCGCACTGGCAGGAACCTGATGAAGGAATTTGGGAGGTGCGCGGCGGGGCCAAACATTTCACCCACTCCAAAATGATGGCGTGGCTGGCGTTTCATCGCGCGGTGCAGTTGATCGAGAAAGGCGGGATGCCGGCGAACAAACATCTGGCACGTTGGAAAAAAATTCGGGATCAGATCCACCGGGAAGTTTGCGAACGCGGTTACAATTCGAAAGTGAAAGCGTTCACGCAGCACTACGGAAGCGATGCACTTGATGCCAGTCTGCTGATGACACCGATGATCGGGTTTTTGCCGATCGACGACGAACGCGTGCGAAATACCATTGCCGCGATCGAGCGTGATCTGGTGGTGCAAGGTTTTGTGCTGCGTTATAAACCAGAACAGGAAAATGTCGACGGCTTACCCGGCGACGAGGGTGTTTTTCTGCCGTGCTCGTTCTGGTTTGCCATTTGTCTGAATTGGCTCGGGCGCAAAAAAGAAGCGCACGAGCTTTTCGAGCGTTTGCTGGCGTTACGCAATGATCTCGGTTTGTTTTCCGAAGAATACGATCCGCGCGAAAAACGATTATTGGGTAATTTTCCGCAAGCCTTCACCCATGTCGCGCTCATCAGCACGGTGCATTTCCTGGAAGAGAGAGCGATTAACAGATTGATCCGCTAGACACGCCAAAAGACGCCAAAAAGGTTTTAGCCTGGAGGGGGGCGAGCTCCTGCGAGCCCGGATTTAAATCTGGAGGGTGCCGCTCGTCGGCGCTCAAAAGTTTGGGATACGAGGAAGCGTGTTCCTCCAGTCGGATTCGATTTTGTTTCGCGTTATTTGGTGCCCGCCGCGCCGTAGCAGTGCGAAGGCGGGTACTTAGCGGATGTATTATGCCTTAACCAGCTGGCGGACGAGATCTTCGAGCGCGACGATGCCGATTGAATGTTGCCGGCCGTCAATCACCGCGGCGAGACCGATGCGGGCGGCGCGCAACCGGCGCACTACCCGATAAGCGGATTCGTTTTCGGAAGCGGTAATAATTCGGCGCATGTACTGGCGCGCTGGATGCGACGAGTCCGTGTCGAACAGAATATCGTAGACATTGATCAGACCGAGCGGCTTGGTGTTCTCGCCAAAAATGGGGAAGCGATCGATCCCCAATTTTTCGCTAACCTCCAGAAATTTGTCGCGGCTATCGTCGGTCTTGAATGAAACTGTTTTTTCGAGCGGAACCATGACATCACGTACCTTCACGGCGGTGAAGTCGACGACGTTGTGAATTATCGCTCGTTCCGTGGAGCTTAACGCGCCGCTCTTTTCGCTCTGAACCGTTATCATCTTTAGTTCTTCCCGACCGGCGAAGAGACGAGGCGGATTTTTGGCGCGTGCGAAAATGGAGTGCTCGATAAACCCGCCAATGGCGTGTAGCGGCGTCAGCAACTTCGTGACTATCTCGAGTAAGCGGGAAAGCCGCACCACGGCGCGCAATGGAAAGCGGCGAAACAACGATTTCGGCAGGACGCCGAGAAGGAAAAGGTAGACGGGTAGCGCAATGGCGACGGCGATCGGGTAACCGATCCAGCCCCGGCGGATGACAAGCTCGTGGGTCAGAATGATCAGGGCGATGATATCGGTGGCATTCGTCACGAGCAGGACGGTTATGAGCAACCGCTCCGGCTGCTTGAGCATTTTCTGCAGCCGCTGCGCTCCGCGATCGCCGCTTTTGGCGCGATGCCGTAGCCGAACTGGATTCAATGCAAGTAGCCCTGCTTCGATTCCGGAGAAAAGAAACGAAATAATCCAGCAGAGTGCTACCAGGAACCAAATCATGGAAGTTCTCCGTTCTCGCTGTCGCCATCAACGCACACGTTTTTTTCAAGAAGCAGTTCTTCGATGCGACGGCGGTTGACCCGGCGCACGGTAATTTTCAGACGCGGCGTTTCCAATTGCGTGCCGACTTCCGGAACACGGCCGAGTTGGGTAAAAACGTAGCCACCAATGGTGTCGATCCCGGAAGCATCGAAATCGAATCCGAGCTGCTCGCTCAGATCATCGAGT
>QHPN01000114.1 GCA_003219115.1 Verrucomicrobiota bacterium
GCTCGCTTGCACTTTGAAATCGCCGAAGCGCGCGGAGCGCAGCGCTGATTCGGCGCGCGGGTCGAGGCGCTGCGGACCAGAGGGCCAGGCGCCGTAACTGAAAACCGGAAAGCCGATCTTTCGAAGCTCGGGCGTATCACGATGTGCGCCCCAAACCACGATTCCCGCCAAACCGGACACTTGCGCTTCCAGCGTAGTCAAATCGCCGATGCAGCCTTCATCCATCCGGCCGCCATTATCGATCACTAAAACGTTGCCCGGATGGCTGTGTTGCATTGCTTCGAGGAACACGTCGACACTGCCAAAATGTTGGACCGGTAGGACCTCACCGGCGATTCGCGCGCCAGGAATCACAGGTTTAATGCCGGGAGGCGCAATTCGGAACTCAATCTTCCGCCGCAGCGCAGCGTCGGCAACAAGCGGAGTCGAAAGCTTACTAAAGGCGGAGCGAGATTGTTCTTTCACTCATCCAGAAGATCACGGGATATCGAAGAAAGGAAATTAGAAATTAAACTCCGAGCCGCAGCCTAGAGTTAACACTCGCCCCGTTTTTAGCGCCTGTTATCACGATGAAGTCGCGGTGATATTACTGTGTCGCCGAAAGTCTGCCGCCGAACGGCGGGAGATTACTTTGGGAAGGGGTGGGTTCCATATTCGTTATGGATCAGGAACCGACCGAGCCGACGGAAGGGCCAACCGATTTTCGGGGTACGAGAATGCTGTAGCCAGCCGGAAGTATACGTCGCGCGGCTTCGCCCGTCGCGGGATCAGCGCAGAGCGGATCGTCGTGGACGCTTTGCTTGACTAGGAAGGTTCGTACTGGTTTAGCGGGGTCAGTGGTTTCATAAATGTAGGTTGGCATAGTAACTAGCTGCTAAATCGAGCAACTTCCGACCAAAGTTTCCCCTGATAATTACAGAGCAAGGGATGCGGCGGAAAGACGCGGTGGGTGATCCCGGCAATGTTTGCCGAGCGAGGAACTCGCAATTCATTCAAGGCCTGCTCGGTCTGCTTTTCCGTTAGGCGATATTCCTGCACAATTGCAGAGATGCCGTTGGCGACATCGGCGTCGCGGAGGATCTGTCCTAGTTGTATAAGGTGCACCTGATTATTGGAGACCTAAATTCCGCGTCTCTTTAGTTTGGTTCATGCAAAGGATCGCAGGTGAAACGGTATAAAAGCGCCGCCGTCGTCTTCCCACTCTTGCAAAGCTTCAACGTCGAATTTCTCGCGCCCAGGTTCAGAGAAAGCAGACTTTTGTAAAGCAAATCCGGCCAGTCGAAGTTCTGGGGCGGTTACTTGGGCCGTCAATTCGCCGACCGTCGAATCATCGGTCACGCGCGTATCTGGCATACGATACTATCGCACGTGTTCGGGAATTGTTGGTACAGAATCGAAAACTATTTTTGAACTTCACCACCTGGCGTTGAATTACTCATGGATGACGATGTTTCTGGGAACCGGTCGCAATTTGCGGGCCCGTTCGGCATACCTTCCTTGGACTCATGAGCAGGGAGCTAGGAGCAAGGAGAAGGCGCGGCGTTTTCAGTTATCTGTTAACGGTTCTTGATTAACGGGAAAACTGAGAAACCGCGGAATGTGATACATTTATTATAGTCCAAGCTGCTTGCAGATGGCCCCGGCCAGCATGTTTTTGATCTCGGCATGCAGAGGCACCGGGGCCACCCTGCCATTCGCCAGAATTAAATAGATGTAGTGATTCGCATCGTGACAAAAGCTAAGGGCTAAGGATGGATTTCAACGCCCAACGTCCAACTAGGATCAGAGAGCAGCCGCCTTCATCAAGACTACGAGACCACGGACTACCGTGCAGACGATTCGTTAAATCGTTAAGGTGTTGAAGGGTTGAAGCGTTCGACTGAAATCAGATCGCAGCTTAAAACACGGTGATCATTCCGTTCGTATACGTGCCGATTCGGATCCAGCTAAAAGTGCCGTTGACTTGACGCACCGCCCAGAAATCAAAATCGGAGCTGAGGCGATCGCCGGCAGCATCGAGCGCAGTGGATCCGGTAACGCCGCTGTAGCTATTGGCGGCATCAACGAACGCCGATTTAAAACTCGCGAAGTCTTTTAGACTACCTGTGACTCGCAATGCTTGTTCCACGACGAAGAGTGCGTCGTAGGCGGAAAGGGCAAAGGCATCAGCTGGAATACCGGTGCGCGCTTCGATGGCATCGGCAACCGGTTGCCACAGATTCTGCAAAGCAGGGTCAAGTCCGAAGGTCGGGTTGGGATAGTAGGCGCTGGCAGCGAAGGCGGCCGCGCTGGCGTCGCCGGTCAACGCCGCGGAAAGCGCGACACCATCGCTCCCGTACCAGCGGGTGGAGGAGAGAACAGAGTTAGCCGCCGCGCTGTGGAAGACGTCGACCGCTTCATCGAACGCGGCGAGGTAAATCCCGACACTGTTCGGGTCAGCGCCGGCAGTCAGCAGTGCTTGAATCTGTGAGGCGATCGAAGTTGTCGCCGGCGAAAAATCGGTTGTGGTTGGCTGATATTGGAAGCCGGAGGTGACGGTGCCGCCGCCGTTTTCGAACGCAGCTTTCACCGAATCATGCAAGCCGTTGTTACCGGCGTCGTTTCGCCACAACGGCACAATCGAGTGGATGCCATCGTGCTGCATGAGAGCGACGATCGCGTCCGCTTCACGTTTGTCGTTAGGACAGAAACGGAAGATGTTGTCACCGGCAATTGCGAGCGAGGACGCAGTGCTGCCCTGGCTGATGACGAGAATGTTGTGAGCGTCTGCGTACGGTTTAATCATCGCGACCTCGGAACTCGATTGTGGTCCGATGACAATTTTCACCCCACGTTTGTCGAGGTCTTGAATGGCGGCGAGCGCTTTTACGGGATCGAGAGCGGTATCGCGCACAAATAATTTGAATCGGTAGCCACCGTGCTCGGCTTTGGCTGCAAGTTTGAGCTGGTCGTTGGCGAGCTGAAGGGCGGCGACGGTGTTTTGCCCGAGAGAATTCCAAGAGCCGGTCAATGAGACGAGGAGACCGATCTTAAACTCGCGGCGCGAATTGGCCGGCAGTTGCTCGCTCCGGAGCGGAGTGATTGCCGCGAGCAAGAGTGTGCAAATAACAAGGCAGAGAAACCGGCTCTTCATAAGCATGATGGTGGCACGTTGTGGAAATGCTGGAAAGTTGAAATTCTGGAGGCGGCAAAGTTTTCCACTGCTCGCCACGGCCAGTAGTCTGCGATTCTGTCCGGACATTGAGAAAAAAAGCGGCAGAGTCGCAAGGCTGTCAGCTCGGGAAGAAGGGGATCAGCATTGGAGCGCGGCGGCGATAGGCAGCATAGGTTTCGGGACCGAGTTGCTCACTGAGAAAACGTTCTTCGAGACGCGCTTTCATCCAAAAGCCCACAACAATGAGAAACGCGCCGGTAAATGCGTAAAGGTTGCCTTTCAAAACGGCGACGGCCACGGCGGCGAGAATGATGCCCGTGTAAATGGGATGGCGGACGATTCCGTACGGTCCCGTATCGATAATCCGGTGTTCGTCTTTGCGCGTGACAAAGGCGGACCAAAGTTTCCCGAGATGGAGTCGAGCCCACCAGGCAAACGCAAATCCTACAGCAGCGAGGGCAGTCATGATCCATCCTGCCCACTGAGGCAAAGAAAAGAAATGGCCGGACGCGCGTCCGGGATTTACTCCGAAAAGGAGAACGAAACCCGCGGTGGTAATCAGGCGGTAAGGTAGTTGTGCGATGCTACCGGCGCTGGAGTGCGAACGGCTCGACCACACCGCCGCCAGTAACCAGGACAGGGCCCAAATTACCCAGAGCGCAGTGGCGACACCAAGAGGAGTCATTGCGAAAAAGGATGATATTTCTGCCAATAACGGATGGCGCCGGGGACGGCCATGCGGCTCGGATCGGCGGTTTCGTAATCCTGCGCCAATTCTTCGGTCGCGCCATGCGCGATTAAGTCGTCGTGCTCGAGCCTGGCAAAGGTAGGGACGAGATCCGGTTCTCGAACGCCTTCCAAAATTTTCTCGCGAAACCATTGGGACCACCGCGTCACACGTTCATCTAACGCCTCGAGGTGCGCAGCGACCGAGCCTTTCACCAAACCGAAATGCGGAAGATAAAGGTTGGTTGGATTCAGTTCCCCGATTTTGGCAATGGATTCATGCCAGGATTCGATGTGCAGCTCAGGCGGAACAAACGGCGGAATGGGCGGGCCATTCCCGAGCCGGACACCGGCGATATCACCGCCGAAGACATTATCTTGCCAATGGTAAACATGATGATGACTGGCATGGCCTGGTGTGGCGATGGCGCGGATTTCGAACGGGACCACTGGGACAACATTGTTGTCTTCCAAGATTCTGACGCGGTTTTCCGGGACCGGTGCGATGCGGCCCCACAACCTTTGCATGTCGTCGCCGAAGATGCGGCTCGCGGATGAAATCAACCGGGTAGGATCGATGAGGTGCTGAGCGCCGCGAGGATGCACGTAAATCGTGGCCCCAAGCTCGGCGAATCGCCAGGCCGCGCCGGCGTGATCGAAATGAATATGACTGAGAAAGACATGCCGGATGTCGTTAGCCGAAGCACCAATTTGCCGCAGCGCGATAACGATATTGTCAAAGGTTGACTCCGGCCCGGTATCGAAAAGGACAAGACCGTCGTTTGTTTCCAGCGCAGTCGCTGCAATGATGCCCGGCCGGCCGAGCTGAATGGTATCAAGGATGTGAACTTTCAGAGACGGTGCAGGTTCAGGACATCGTATACACAATAGGTTCAGGACATGGGTAACACTTTTTGAGTGGTGTGATGAGGTTAAAACCTCGGGATGCCATGGAAAAAGAGTGAACCTATGGAGCAGAGAATCGTAAACCTGCTCTTCGCATGTTTGCTCTGGCGCCTGTGGCAGAAGCGAGGCCCAGAGAATTCGTTAAATCGCTAAACCGCTAAATCGGGTGATGCGAACTGCGGAATCTTTGTCGGTTCGTCGGATGCGGGTAAGGTGCGAGCCTATGTCAAAGCAATATTCCGCGCCGCCTCCGATGGCGATCGATCCCAATAAGAAATACGCCGCTGCGTTTAACACATCGCGGGGCGAAATCGTGTGCGATCTTTTCGCCAGGGATGCTCCGAAAACGGTGAACAATTTCGTGTTCCTGGCCCGGGATAAATTTTATGACGGCACCCTGTTTCATCGTGTCATCGCCGATTTCATGATACAGGGAGGCGATCCAACCGGCACCGGTCGTGGCGGACCCGGCTATAAGTTCGAAGACGAGCGCAATCCGCAGAAGCATCAGGTCGGCAGCTTGTCGATGGCGAATGCCGGGCCTAACACGAACGGCAGCCAATTTTTCATCACCCACGTGGCGACCAACTGGCTCGACGGGAAGCACACGGTATTTGGAAAAGTGGTGAAGGGTCAGGAGGTGGTCGACGCAATTCAACAAGGCGACCAGTTGATCGGAGTGACGATCAGCGAGGCGTAATTTGCGACCTCAAAAATTGGGATTCGGCGGGGTTGCCGTTACGCGGGCAAGCCTTTGTGGGCGATCTGTTCCATCTGTTCGCAGAAACGATCGAGCTCGCTGAGCGTGGTGTAGACGTTGGGGGTAATGCGAATTCCCTGGAATTCGTCGTGCATGATGGGCACGGCAAAGATGTGGTGTTTGTCGAACAGATATTTCGTTACGGCTTCGGGATTGGTGCCGTCGATGTGGACGTTTGCGATGGCGCAGGATTGGTTGGAGTCGAACGAGGTGTTGAACCGGATCTTAGGGACGTCTTTGAGCCGGTTCATCCAATAACGCGACAAATAACGTAACCGCGCTTCCTTGCGTTTGCCGCCGATGCCGTTGTGAAAGAGGAGCGCTTCGCCGATGGCGAGCTTCGGCGCGGCGGAGTGGGTGCCGATCTCTTCAAACTTGCGGATATCGGATGTTTGCTTGGCTTCTGCGGCCATGAGCGGCCAGAGTTTTTCGATTTTGTCGCGCTTGACGTAAAGCATGCCGGTGCCTTTCGGCGCGTACAACCATTTGTGCAGACTGGTGCCGAAGTAATCGCACCCGAGATCGCCTTGTTTGAACGCGAACTGGGCAAAGGAATGAGCGCCGTCGACGATGGTCTCAATGCCCCGCGCGCGCGCCATTTCGCAGACCGCTTTCACCGGCGTAATTTGGCCGGTGATGTTGATTTGATGGGAAATGAGGATGAGCCGGGTGCGGTCAGTGATTCCTTTTTCAAACGCAGTGCTGATCTCGCTCAGGTTCTTCGGCGGGATCGGAATCTTAATGAGATTCAGCTTGAGGTTTTCGCGTTTCTCCCGCTGCCGCAATGTGGTGAGCATGCGCGGGTAATCCTGAGTGGTGGTGAGAATTTCGTCCCCGGACTTGAAGTCCATGCCCATGAGTAAAGTCTCGAGCGATTCGGAGGCGTTGCGGGTGATCGCGATTTCTTCCCGATCACACCCGAACATCTCGGCCAGGCCGGTGCGAATGGTCTCGCATTGCGGCTCGAGGATTTGCCACATGGTGTAAGCGGTGGCGTCTTCCTGTTCCCAGATATAACGAACCAGCGCTTCAGTGACGATGCGCGGGCTGGGCGACACGCCGCCGTTATTCAGGTTGATGATGCCGCGCGTGACGCTGAAAGATTTTTGGATGGTGGCCCAGTAATCTTCGTCGGTGGCCGCTTCTTCCGCCGTAAGATGCGCGACGGTATTGGTCGCGGCTTGGACGTTTCTTAATAATGATCCGACTGTGGCTGAAGAAAGCGTAGCGAGACCGAGGCTTTTACCGGCGAGAGAAAGAAAATCACGGCGGCTGTGCATGCGGCGGAAGAAAGTAGAAAGCAGAAAGAAGAGAGTAGAAAGGAGAAAACGCAACCAGCGCAGCATAGCTGCGCCAGCTAGCGGTTATCAGATCTGGCATCCACCGAGTTTGCGCTTAGGCTTAACGAGCACATGACGGCAGCGGAGCGAGCGATACTCGTCGGACTGGACCAGATTTTGCGGTCGGAAAAGGTGGGGATGTTTATTCGACCGGTGATGGAGCGAGTGCGCACCAGGCTTTCTCAAGAAACAGGCGCGCTCATGGCCTGGGAACCAATTCCGCTGACGATTTACGGCGGCGCTCTTCCTGATGCGATCAAATCAAGTTGGGTTTTTGTTTTGCGGGCCGGGGCCAACACCGGCGCGGAACGTCATCCGAACAGTCACCAGCGGATGATGTCGTTCCAAGGGTCGGGCGACATGCAACTGCAGGCAGGAAGTTTGGCGCCAAACGACGAAAGTTGGCAGTCAAACATACTGATAAGCGATTCGGATGCGCCATTGGAAAAAAGATGGATTTCGATCCCGCAGAATGTGTGGCATCAGCCGGTCATCTCGAAAGAAGGAGACTGGGTGGTAGTATCCTTTCACACGGTGCCGGCTGAGGAGCTGATTGAAGAGCGACCCGAAAGCAGCGGACAGGAGCGGACGAAACAGATGCGATACCTGGGATGATGGCAGCGGCAGCCGCCTTTACGCAGGGTACCCCCCTATTTGCAATCGGAACTGCAAAATCTAAAATCGACGCGCCAGACTTAGGATTGCGAAATCATCGCCGAGGCGCGCAGAATGATTTCGATCCGCCCTAACCGATACTTGCCTTTTTGATTAGCACGCATGTTGCCGTCATTTCGAGCCTTAGTTTCATCGCGCTCGTAACTCGACAAAGTGGTCGATGTGATCGTCTATCAGGGGAATCGTTTCTTCGGCCAAGGTTTGACCGTCGAGGGACAATTCACTTGCGCCAGTTTGGTCTGCGGACAAACGGTTGATGGTGATGTGATAAACGGTCTGCCCGTGGCGATAGTGAATCTTATAATTCGTCCAGCTCGGCGGAAAACGTGGAATCACACGTAAACGATTGCCTTCGAGATGGACGCCTAGCAGTGTTTCAGTGAGGAACCGGTACATCCAGCCGGCTGATCCGGTGTACCATGTCCAACCGCCGCGACCGATGTGCGGAGCGACGCCATAGACGTCGGCGGCGATGACGTAAGGTTCCACTTTGTAGATCGCGATTTGCTCCGCCGTCGCGCCGTGTTGCATGGGATTAAGCAAACCAAAAAGTTCCCATGCGCGTTCGTTTTCTCCCATCAGCGCGAAGGCCATCGCGGCCCAAATGGCGCCGTGCGTGTACTGGCCGCCGTTCTCGCGCACTCCCGGGATGTAGCCTTTGATGTAGCCTGGTTCGAGCGTCGATTTGTCGAACGGCGGAGCGAATAGCTCCATAAGTTTGGCGTCGCGCCGGACGAGGCGCTCGTTCACGGCCTGCATCGCCCGGCGCGACCGCGCCGACGCACCCGCGCCGCTGATGACCGACCAGCTTTGCGGGATGGAATCGATCTGACATTCCGAATTTGTTTTTGAACCGAGCGGTTCGCCATTGTCGAAATAGGCGCGCAGATACCACTGGCCGTCCCAAGCGTGCGCCTCGATGTTTTCCTGCAACTGTTTCGCCTCGGCCAGGCAACGCTCCGCGAAAGCCGCGTCCTTGCGCGCGCGCGCCAACTCAGCGAATTGCCTGAGCACGTCATAAAGAAAGAATGCGAGCCAGACGCTTTCGCCGCGACCTTCTTTCCCCACCAGATTCATGCCGTCGTTCCAATCGCCCGAGCCCATCAAGGGCAAACCGTGTTCGCCAAATTTCAAACCATGCTCGATCGCGCGTACGCAGTGCTGGTAAAGCGTTGCCGATTCCTGGGATCGATTTGGCAAATCGTAATACGATTCCTCTTCCGGCATGACGGGGCGCGCGTCGAGGAAAGGGACTTGTTCGTCGAGCACGCCCGTATCGCCGACACAGGAGACGTAGCGGCAAGTGACGTACGGCAGCCAGAGATAATCATCGGAAAAATGGGTGCGCACGCCGCGACCCACCGGCGGATGCCACCAATGCTGGACATCGCCTTCGCGGAATTGATGCGCGGCGGCGCGGAGAAGATGCTCGCGGATCAGGGCCGGCTCGGCGTGCACCAATGCCATCACGTCCTGCAATTGATCGCGGAAGCCATACGCACCGCCGGATTGATAAAAGCCGGTGCGCCCCCAGAGCCGGCAGCCAAGGGTTTGGTATAACAACCAACCGTTGGCCATTGTGTTCACGGCGGGATCTGGTGTATCGACGTTGATCGCGCCAAGCGTGTGATTCCAAAATTCGTGCACGGCGGCAAGCGCAACACGGCTGGCGTCGGCCCTGCGAAAACGAAAGATCAAATCGTGCACCTCGGCGATGCTGCGACCGGCCCCGAGGCGAAAAGTTGTTTCGCGTTCCTGCCCA
>QHPN01000005.1:0-1955 GCA_003219115.1 Verrucomicrobiota bacterium
ATCAAGTTCTGAAATTTCATTTCGATTCCGTCAATTGATTTTCCAATTGCCTGATCTCGTCCCGCAACGCCGCGGCCGCCTCGTAATTTTCTTCCTCCACTGCTTTCCGCAGATTTTCCGTTAGCGTTTTCATCCGATCGCTTAACGCCAACGTCTTTTGCGCGCGCGCCGGCAACTTGCCCACATGCGCAGTCCCCTTGTGCATTGCCTTCAAAAGCGAATTCAATCCTTCCGCGAATGCGAGATAGCAACTGCTGCAGCCGAGTCGTCCCGTTTTCTTGAAATCAGCCTGGGTAAATCCACAGACCGGACACCGCGTGCTCGATCCGCCCTTCTCGATTTCCTCCGCCGCGCCGATGCCGAGGAGCAGATCCGCCAGCGCAAACCCAGTCGGGTCCTGCACTCCTTTTTCTTTCGAGCAACCCTCGCAAAGATTCACCTTCTGCATTTTCCCGTCCACAATCTGCGTCAGGAAAACCGCCGCATCATTCATCTTGCAAACATCGCACAACATTTTAATACCTTAGACCTTCGCCCGGTCTAAACATTCAACCCCGTCATTTGCTTAGCATCTCGCGCGCCGAGTGGTCGTGGGAATCTCTCAGGAGTAGATCGGCGTGCCGCTCTCCCGCGTGATCTCGCGGAAGCGAGCGATCATCCTTAGGCTGATCGGCCCCGGCTTTCCCATCCCGATCACTCGCCCGTCCGCCCGGATCACCGGAATGACTTCCGCGGCCGTGCCGCTGAGGAGGCATTCGTCAGCAATGAAGACATCGTGCCGGCTGATATCGGCCTCGGAAATTTTGATTCCAAGCTCCGCCGCGATCTCGAATACCACCGAGCGCGTGATCCCGCGCAATGCGCCCGCCGTGATTGGCGGCGTGAAGATTTCACCGCGTTTGATCACGAAAATATTGTCGGCCGTGCATTCCGCGACGCAGCCCTGGTCGTTCAACATTAACGCTTCATCCGCTCCCGCCAGGTTGGCTTCGATCCGCGCCATCACGTTGTTCAAATAATTGAGCGATTTCACCGCCGGATTGAGCGCGCCGGGACTGGTCCGACGAGTCGCAACTGTCACCACCGTCAAACCTTTCTGATACATTTCCGGCGGATAAAGGGCGATCGTGGTCGCAATAATAATCACGCTCGGCCGCTTACATTGCGTCGGGTTCAATCCGAGATTGCCCACACCGCGGGTCACAATCAAACGAATGTAACCGTCACGCAGATCATTCTTGCGGATTGTTTCCAGCAACGCCTCCGTCATTTCGCCGTGCGACATCGGAACCTCCAGGCAAATCGACCGGGCTGAATCCCACAGCCGTTCCAGGTGTTCTTTCAACCGGAACACCCGGCCGTTGTAAAAACGAATCCCCTCGAATATCCCATCGCCGTAGAGCAAACCGTGATCGAAGACCGAAATTTTCGCGTCTTCCTCCGCGACAAATTCGCCGTCGATGAAAATTGTCATAGGCTTAACCGCCTTCTTCGTTGCCAACTCGTTCGCCGGTTTAACCGCACGCGAAGTTTTGCGCGGCTCTGCCATTAACGTTGCCCCACCCCCATCCGCTGTAGTTTTTGTAAGCACAAAAAAATCTCCGATGTTCCCGCCGCAATTCAAGGGGTTTCGTTGAAGCTGTCGCGGCGGTCTATGACCGCCGTAGTGATTCGAGGTGCAGATCTCGAGAAACCAACAGCGGCGCTCGTAGAGCGCCGCTACAGCATTCGCTCCAACGCTTCAACCCTCTGTTAGTAAACCATCCGTCATATGCAGTTGCCGGTCTCCCAGCGTGGCCAGATGCGGATCGTGCGTCACCACGAGTAGCGTTTTCTTCCGTTCCCGCGCCAGCGACAACAGCAAATCCATGACCGCTTCCCCGCTTTTGGAATCGAGGTTACCTGTCGGTTCGTCGGCGAAAACAATCGCCGGATCGTTCACCAACGCCCGTGCA
>QHPN01000005.1:1977-3288 GCA_003219115.1 Verrucomicrobiota bacterium
GTTGCTGTTCGCCCCCCGAAAGCTCCGCCGGCAAATGTTGCAGCCGTTCCCCCAAACCAACCGCGCGCAGACTCTCTGCGGCCGCATCTTCTTTAGCCCGGCCACCGATCATTCCCGGCAGCATTACATTCTCCAGCGCCGTCAACTCCGAAAGCAGAAAGTAACTCTGGAACACAAAGCCCATTTGGGCGTTGCGGATATGCGCCTGCGCCTGCGAACGGCCGGTGTAAAGCCGCTGCCCTTCGAAATCCACCGTCCCCTCCTCCGGCCGTTCCAGTCCCGCCAACGTATATAGTAAGGTGGTTTTCCCTGCTCCCGAGGCGCCGACCAGAAAAACCGCCTCGCTCCGGTGCACTTCCATCGAAATACCCCGCAAAACTTCGATTCTCCGCGGTCCCATCCGAAAGGAACGCTTTAAATCCCGCGCAACTAATTGCGGATTCCCATTTTCCATCGCGTGCACCTTATCGCGTCAGCCTGCGGCCGGCAATTGGCGCACCGCCACATTTTATTCCGGGGAGCACACGCGCCTCGCGTGTCGGCGATGGCGCCCCACCATCGCCAACTTTTCGTTTTCATGGGAGGCGAATGCAACTTTTCCGCCGCGGCGGAAGTCTCCCACCCAAACAAACCACAAATCTCGGCGGCTCGACAGAGTCTCGCCCTACCAGTTTTGTGTCCGCACTGAATTTGTTGGTAGGGCGACGCTCAGCGGAGCTGCCACCCCCTGGGCCCTTACCGAATAAACCCGAGCGAAATCAGCAATGGCCGGTCGATCGCCCCCGTTACTGGCAGGTTGTTCTCGACCTGGTAATCCTCAATCGCCGACCGCGTCACCCCTCCGAGCACGCCATCAACTGCTTCGCTGAAATAACCAAGCTGTTGCAGCGCGTATTGCACATTGGCAATGATCTGGTCCGGCGGCAAACCATCGTAGCCATAAATCGGCCCATCATACGCGTAGTTCGAATTGTAATTGTCGTAACCCCAAGCCGGATACCAATAGCCGAGGTCCCACGCGTAAAACCCGCCGCCGATCAAAATGATGGTATGGCAATGATTCCGCCACCAATTGCCATCATGAGAATTCCGATGCCGCCGCCAGGCATCGGTGAAACTCATGGTGTTAGCGTTGTTGAAATTTAGAACCGGTCGCTTGTTGTGCGGTGGCGTGTTCGTTGCCGGCATTGGCCGGGCATTGTTCAGTCCATTTGGCGTCTGCGTCTCGTTAGGCCCATCGGTCCGATTCGGCCCATTTGTCCTATTTTGAAAATTGTTGTCATCGTCGTGATGCCGTCGTCCGCGAATCTC
>QHPN01000005.1:3455-6982 GCA_003219115.1 Verrucomicrobiota bacterium
CCCGCGCATTCGGCTGCACCCCGATTGGCACATTTGCCGGATAAGACCGAACCACTGGCGTCCGATTTCCGCTGGAATGGCTGGCTGTCCCCGAACGACTCCCGCTTTGCTGCCCCGAGGAGGTGCCGGAGGAGCTATTGCTCGAGCTTGTACTTCCGGTGGTCGTCGACGATGAATTGCCATCGTTATTCGAACTTTTGCCATCGGCGAACCCGTTTCCCGCCGCCGCCAGAACCATTGCCAGACCGACCACGAGAATTCTCTTCATGTAAACCTTTCTTATATGACAACACGTTGTCGTCTTTTATTCAACACCGCCGTACGGCATACGATTCGTTTCTTGTAGGGCAAGCGCCGCGCTTGCCGAATCCCTCGGAGGGCAAACTCTGTGAGCCCTTTTGCCTCTCCCCCTTTTGCTGCGATCCCTTGCTATTCGCGCCCCACGCGCAATCGTCAGCGCGGTTTTCGTTTGCCTGGCCACTCGTCGCCAGTCGCACCCAGTCGGGGCTGATGAGAACCATGGGAAACCGTTCTTCAACGCGAAGACGTAGGGGCGATTGACCTCAATCGCCCCCGGACGGTTCGGTGAACCATTGCGCAGAGAGCCGGCGCTTCGTGATCGTTGCGAAAAACGAGCGCGCCGCCGTCGCCCGTGGGCAGGCCCAGCAACTTCTCTTCCGCTTTGGCCCTTTGATATTGTTCCGTTCCGCGGACGATATTCTTCAAAGTCTCGATCCGCGCCTTTTGTTCGTTGGTAAGCAGTTTCGAATAGCCGACGATGTCGATGAAAAGGACATGCGCGATCTCGGATCGCTGTTTCGCTGATTCCCGGTCAGGCATCAACCGGCATTCTAGTCAGCACGTGCGCAGCGCTTCTACATCATTCTTTCGGGCGCTGTAGCGGCGGTCTATGACCGCCGGGAAAATTGTAGGGCAGGCGCTCCGCCCGCCGTTTCTTTTAAATTGGCAAGCGATGCGCTTGCCCTACAACTCGTCACTCGTCACTTGCCATTGTCTTTTGGCGCTACCGATTCGACGATTAGTCTGACCTCTGGCTTTCTTCCAGCAGAACCCGGAGCTCGGCCAATGCTTCCCTGTCCTTCGCTCGACCTGCTGCTTCCTTGATCCGGATCAGAGTAGGCAAATCGATACATTTGAATCGCACACCAAAGGCTTCCACTTCGAACGAGTGCGGCAAAAGGTCGCGATAGGTATCGCCGCCAACAAGTTCCCCGAACAGGTCGATATCGCCCAGCTCTGTGGTGAGCGTGAAATTCAAGCCGCTGCGGATGGCTTTGGCATTCCAGGCAAATGGCAGCGCCGGCGGCGCATCGCGTAGATATGGTTTATGCGGGGCAAGTGCCGACGCCAGACGTTCGATATTTTCGTCCGCTCGTGAGTAGACTATATTGACGTCGTAGGTTGCACGCGCTGACCCGTGAACAATTCCGGCTACGCCACCCACGAGCACAAACTCAACGCCTGCGTGAACGAGCGTCGGCAGGAGCTTTTCAAATTGGGCGCTCACTGCGGCCGACGCTGCCGTCGCCCTGCCGCTGTTAAACTCCGCTGTTTCTGCCCCGCCTGAGTAAGCTCCGAGGTGAGCCGCATAAAGCTGACAAACTTTTCCAGCCGCTCAGCCGGGCTGAGTTTCAAATTAGTACGCAACAACGTCCGGTCGACATCGGCCATCAGCTCTTCGATCGGTTCCGCGCCAGTTCCCATCGCAGCTCCAATATACCACAACCATCCGGAAACGATTTTCTAAACACCGAAGTCCGCATTGCACCCGCTGGTGAACGCGCAGCCGACATGCGTAGTATTATAGTACCAGGGGTGACTTCAGCAGCCTATTCGATTAGTCTGGGCTTCGTTAACTTCGTTACCTTCTGTAAGAACAAACCGGTCAGTATTCCGCGGTTGGTGGTCTCTCGTCCGGTGGTCCAGTTTTCCGCGGTCCGCCGGTTTAACCATTCAACGCCGCTCATTGCGGCAGCGGCGGCATCTTGAACTCGATCTTGGCGAGCTGGTCGGGGGCCTTGCCGATCTTGCGCAGGAACGGCAGCCAGCGCGGGTCTGAATGGATGTTGTCTAACAGCTTCTCCGCTAGAATCTGCGAGAGTCCCGGATCTTCATATTGCTCCGCCTTGTCCAGCCACTCGAAAGCCTTGTCGGCATCGCCGCGGAAGGCATAGACGACGGCAATATTGGCGGACCAGTCCTTCTCGAACTTCGCGATCAGCGTGGCGAGCGCTGCATCGGACTCGGTGTTGCGGCCGAGCGCATGATATACCATGGGCAAGCCGATCAACCGAGATACCTCGCTCTTCTCTTGCTCGATCTCGGCCAGCGCGGCCGGCGCGTCGCCTTTGAGCAGCATTGTCACGCATATTTGATAATGCGCTTGGGCCCTACCCGGGCTCAGACTCAGCACGCTGCGGAACGATGCGAGCGCTGCATCGAACTGTCCCGTGCATCGCTGGTCCCAGCCCAGGTCATGAAGCGTTATCGTGTTTACCGGATCGCGTCGCACGACAGCCTCTTGGAGCGCCAGCGCCTCCTGTACTCGGCCTAGGGACTGAAGAAACTCAGCACTATCTCTGAGCACGCTGAGATCACTCGGGTCAAGCGCGAGAGCGCGCTTGAAGTGTTTTGCGGCGCTAACGAGGTCATTGGTTGTCATTGCGATAAAGCCGAGGCAGGCGTGCGCCGGCGCGTAGTTTGGATCGATCGCCGACGCTTTCTCCTCCGCCTCGCGGGCGCGAGCGTAGCCCTCGCTGTTAGACAGCAGTCCAACGTCTGCCTTGTTTTGGAAATTCCTCGCAATGCCGCTCCAAGCCGGGGCATAGCGCGGATCAATCTTAAGCACCTGCCGATAAAGTGCATCAGACTGCGTAAACGCCTCGGGAGTGAACTGTCGCCCAAGTTGCACCGCCTGGAGATAAAGCATGTAAGCCTTCGGGTCGGTCGGGCGCACTGTCGGCGCCGCGCCAAGCAACGTCACCTTTAACTGCTTCACCACCTCGCCCGCGATCTCGTCCTGGATCTTGAACATGTCGTCGAGCTTGCGGTCGTAACCCTCCGACCATATCTGAAAGCCATCGACGGCGTGAATCAGTTGCGCGGTGATCCGCAATTGATCGCCGCTCTTGCGCACCGAGCCTTCCAGCACGTTGGCTACGTGCAGCTTTCTCGCGATTTCCGGAATTTCGATCTGTTTGCCTTTAAAAGAGAACGACGAAGTGCGCGCCGCCACCTGAAGCTGCGGCACCTTGGAGAGCAGATTCAGCAGTTCCTCCGAAATGCCGTCGGAGAAAAACTCCTGGTCCTTGTCTGCGGACATGTTAACGAAGGGCAGGACAGCGATGCTTTTTTCGGGAATGGCAGTTAGCGAGGTAATCGGCCTGCGCGAAACAATCATGAAGGCAGCGACGATTGCTCCAAGTACGAGTAGCCCTATTGCCACTTCAGCCCAACGGACATGGGCGCGACGTTTCTTAACCGCCTCCAGCTTGCCCGGCAGGTTC
>QHPN01000005.1:7108-10350 GCA_003219115.1 Verrucomicrobiota bacterium
TTGATGCCCGCGCCGGCCACGTTCGTCCGTTCGTTCACGTCCACCACACCACTGACCGGCCCGCTGTGAATGCCCATCCGGACTTGCAGGCGCTGGTTGTCCTTGAGCGCGCGACTGATCTCAAACGCACACTGCGCCGGTTCCTCCGGACTTTTGTAAAAGACCAGCGCCATGCCGTCGCCGGTCGGGATCTTTAAAAGGCGACTGCCCGCTTCCGCTTTCCGGAATTGGTCGGACAATCGAACGACCTCGTTGAGTTCACCAATTCTGGCGTGCTGCTCGTTAGCGGAGAGCTTGGAGTAACCGACAATGTCGAGAAAGAGCACATGCGCTATTTCCAGCTCGATCTCTTTTTTACCCTCGGCAGCCACGTCGTGAACTTATGCGAAAACCAACGCAATTGATAATTGCGTTATCGCTCGACCGTCCAGCTCAAAACTTTCACGAAGTACAAGATAGGAGATAACAGATAGAAGTTAGGAATCTGCCGCCCTGCTCCATCTCCACTCTCTTTCATTCGATGTTCGATGTTCGATGTTTGCTTCTTGTCTCCTTTTTGACCGCCTACTTCGCGGGTCGCCAATTCAACCCTTGGACTGTTCTTATCCAGAAGGATACCACGCGTTCTCCCGCCAAAATGTTTGCAACGCGATGTTGTCGCCACGAAAGATGTTGCGTTCAGCTTTTCGGACGTTGGCGATTGATTTCGGATACAGGCTTCGGGGTCGCAGATCGCATTTACCATCGCCAGTGTATTGCCACAGGTGCCAGCTACTCCAGGGGGCTGTGTTCCGGGGCTCGGCATGGTAGTTAGCGATCCACAGCCAGCAATTTAACAGTTTTCGGCGGTGCGTTGAGGTTGCCGATGCTCCGTAGAGCATCTGCCGCAACCGATATTCACTGCAATAGAGCCCGGGATACTTGCCGGTCCGCTCCTTGATGCGCTCCACGAACGCGACCGCATGGGCGACGCTCATTGTCCCTCCTGGATAATGACCGTTTTTCTCAAAATCCAAAACGAGCAAAACACCTGGCCGCCGTTCCTCGGAACCACCTTTCCAGAGTGATGGCCGTGCCGATTCGATAGTATTCAGAAAATGGTCGGCCTGTCGGATGGGGTTGGTTGCGTCGCCAAAGTGGTAAGCGCCCCATAACAATCCCGCATCAAGTGCAGCCCGCTGCCGTTCATCGTATCGCGCGTCACGCTGTAAACGCGGATAGGTCGCTTCGTGAATAATGCCAACAATGCCTTGATTCGCCATGCCGACAAAATCTGGACGCGTCAAGTCGTAATGAGACATATTTACGACGCTGTTTGCCGCAAGCGCGCAGCCTGGCAGTAGGAGAAAAGTAATGAGCGTGCGTACAGCCGAGGATCTCACGGACGGGAAAATAACGCCTTGCGTCTGTCGAGCAAACCGATGCAGCGCGGACACGATACATATTGCCCACGCGCTTGCCGTCAGAACCTCTAATTTTATTTCTCTTGGCCGATGCGCCGCGCTGGCAGCGAAAACAAAGCAACTGATAATTGCGCCGTTGCTCGACCGTCCAGCTTAAAACTCGCGCCTGCCAGGTGTGCGCACACCCGAGCTCACAATTTGCTCATGTTTATGTAATCGTTGTATTCTTTTCGATTTCTCAGTCCCCATAGTTCAACGGATAGAACGAGGGTTTCTTAATTCTTCCCCTTCCCTCTTTGCCCGTCGCCTTCTTCAATACACCGATCACTCTTTTCCTTCTCCACTCTTCTTTCATTCGACGTTCGATGTTCCGTGCATGCCGCGCCGTAGCCTTGGCGAAGGCGGGTTCGATGTTTGGCTCTTCTCTACTCCATCACCCCAAAATGCCAATCCGGCTCGGACCTCCATTACTCCAAAATGCCAATCCGGCTCGGACCTCCATCATTCCAAAATGCCAATCCGGCTCGGACCTCCATCATTCCAACGCTGCTACGCCAGCCCCAATCTATAAAGCGTTTGCTCATCAATCGCTGCCGTTACCGCCAAGCCATGGTCGATCTGATACCGCTGAATCGCGCTGCGCGTTCCCGGTCCCAGAACTCCGTCAATCGGCCCATAATAGTACCCTTGCTGAGCCAAGGCCCGTTGCACTTGCGCGGTGACGTCGAACGGCGAAGCGTAGCCATAGCCAAAGATCGGCCCGTTATAAATGTAGTTGTTGTAGTATGGGTTGTAGCCCCAGGCCGGATACCACCAGCCCGCATTCCAATACCAATAACCGCCACCGTAAAAAGTGATCCGACTGTAATGCCGATGCCACCAGTTGCGATCGTGCCGCTCACGCACGATCCGCGAGCGTGCCACATTAAACGACACTTCGTTCCCACTCCGTTTGAAATGGCGCCACGCCTTCTTGTTCACCTGCACGTTGTTGTTGGTGACAACGTTGGTCTGTTTCTTTGATTTGTTGGATTTGTTGGCAGTCTGAGCGCTGTAATTAGTACTCGTCCCGACGTTCGCATACGCCTTCTTGGAAGAACGGGTGGTCACCTGCTGGTTGCTGCTCGCCTGTGAGCTAACATGCCGGGTACTCGTTTGCGAGCTAGCACGCTTCGCGCTCGTCTGCGTTGCGCTCGTCTTGGGCGCTGGCGTTGTCTGGCTAGTGGTTTGCGCCTGCTTCTTTTGTCGTCAGACTGTGCCGCCTGCACCGATGCCAGGCCAACCAACAGTACCGTCACTAAGGTTACTAAACGTTTCATAAATGTTTGCCTCCTCTTACTTCGACATCTTGCCGCTACTATTTATTCAACCGCCATCCTTCGCCATTTAACGCCAGTCCGGCTCGGACCATTTGGAGCTTCGTCATTTTTCGTCATCCGCCATCTGGCATTTCACGCCACCCCGTCCGTTATTTACGCCAGTCCGGCTCGGACCTGCCGCATCGCCTCAAACAAAACAATCGCCACCGCCGTCGCCAGATTCAAGCTCCGCGTTCCGTGCATCGGAATGGTGATACAACTGTCGCGATTTTCCTCCAGCACCCGCTCCGGTAACCCCTTGGTTTCCCGCCCAAACACCAGGAAATCCCCCGGTCGAAATTTCAGCTCGAAGTAAGGCTGCTTCGCTTTCGTCGTTACATAGAAGAAACGCGCAGACTCATTCGCGCGCTGTAGCTCCTCCAGACTCGACCATTCCCGCACATCGACTTCGTCCCAATAATCCAGCCCCGCCCGTTTCAATTGCCGGTCGTCAATCGAAAACCCGAGCGGCCCCACCAAA
>QHPN01000006.1:0-542 GCA_003219115.1 Verrucomicrobiota bacterium
CGCAAAGAGGTAAGCGAATCGACTCTCCGCCCCGCGATTGCGAAGAAGTTGCCGTTTAAATCCGAGATCATGATCTGTCCGGCGCGCGATATCCTCAAGCTCGCGAAAAAGGATCCATTTGCGCGACAACCTTCGGGACCGGACGTCACCCGGTTCGTTAATGTGTTAGCCAGGCGCCTTCGCGCGCCGCCTTGTCTTCCTCTCAGCCTGCCATCGGACGACGACTGGCTGCTCAAGATCATCGCAATTGAAAATAGATTCGTCCTCGGTGTGTACCGTCGCCAGATGAAAGCGATCAGCTACCTCGGCAAGATTGAGAAACAAATGGGCGTACCCGCTACCACGCGCAATTGGAACACGATCGAGAAAGTCGTGAAGATTCTTTCGCAAGGTTAACCATAAAGACGAAAATGCCTCGCTGGCCCGCGGAGGCAAACATCAAACGCTAAGCGCGTGTTGGCCAAATCGACGACAACAATTCACTTGCGAAGCTTTGTCATTCCAAGCGAAATCGAGGAATCTATCATCTTAAGAATTCCTAA
>QHPN01000006.1:646-4159 GCA_003219115.1 Verrucomicrobiota bacterium
TACCAGGCCGCGGTGCCCGCCGGCCTGCGGAACACACCCACCCGGGGCGGCATCATGTTCTCGTCATTCCACAGGATCAAATTTCCTGCACCATTTCCCATTGCGGTGAACGTGTAGATTCGGCCGCTTCGCACATCGACGATTGTTGGCGGGCGTTCCCACCATTTCGGACGCGGAGTCGCCAGCGCCGATAAGACATGGCGGCCGGGATTCAGGAACCCTCTATAGGTCTCACCATATGCGATCGCGCCCACCACGACATTATCGACATATATCTGGACGAAGACGAACTTGCCCATGGTTGGGATCCGATGGACGATTAGACGAGCAGTCCCTCCGTCCGAGGGCGCGGCGGAGGTGGTTCGAGTCCTCGCCCCAGCATGTCCGGCTACACATAAAAAGCACGTCATTGCCAGGACAAGCGTGCGGCGCCAATTGTAATTCATAAGGTTTCGTTCCTCCGTTAGAAATGTTCGTGTTGTCCAAACATAGCCGACAGAGTTTCGGTCGGCCACCAAGCATTAGCAGCCCTACCTGCGATGGAACTGTGAATCTTTCTCGCGAGGCGGAACCGACGTCGCGAAAAGTAAAATCACGTTTTCTTCCTTTGGTTTATTCCAGCCTTCCGCCCTCAGCTGCAGGACTTCGGCGCGCCAGGAAGGAGGGGCATCCGCGAAATTGGCCAAAGTACGCTAAATTGTTTCCGAGCGCATGAAGGCGTCGCCTCATTGTCATTCGCTCTGCATCGCGATAATCGGATCGACCCGCGAGGCGCGCCAGGCCGGAAGGAGAGATGCACCAATGGATACGAGTGCGAGGAGCGCAACTCCGGCCGAGAAGCTTAATATGTCGAGAGGATTTATTTCGAATAACAAACTGGAAAATAAACGGGACAAAAACACCGCTCCGACGACGCCGATCAAGGAGCCAAGAGTCGTAAGAACCACGCTGTCACGCAAGACATACGACATGACGCGTCCGCGCGTCGCACCGAGCGCGATCCGGATCCCGAACTCCCGCGCCCTTTGCGAGGTCGCGTAGGAAATAACTCCGTAAACTCCGACTGCCGCGAGCAGCAGCCCAACCGCGGTGAAGGCGCTAACAAGAATTAGGGTATAACGTCGGGTTGCTACCGACTGCGAGACGAGGTCGGCCACATCCTGAATGTTCTGGACCGGCTGATTCGGGTTCACAGCGTGAATTCGATTGCGTACGCTATCGGCCAAAGCCATCACATTTCCGTCGCTCCGCAGAAAAAGGCTCATCGTCGCCATGTCGTGGTTGGTTTCGTCCTGCAAATACGGGAGGTAAACCGCCGGCGCGGCGGGCGCATCCAGGGCGTCGTGCCGAATGTTCCCGACGATACCAACAATTTCCCGGAGCCGCGGTGCGGCGTCGGTTCTTCTTCCAGGCCCGGTGTAGTTAGCTCCAATACGTTTGCCGATCGGATCCTGCCCGGGCCAAAACTGACGCGCAGCTTCCGTATTGATGATTACGACTGGCGGCGCGTTCTCGTCGTCATATTCGGTTAAAAATCTGCCTGCCATCAATGGAGTCTCAACCGTCCGGAAAAAATCGGCACTCACCCATGAACCTTCGCCTGAAGGCAGGCGAGTTGGGTCGTTCGGTCGGTCCTCGAAAACGAACGTTGCGATTGCAGCCTCTCGGCCAGGCCGCCAATCCGACAAGGCAGCGTGGCGCACGCCCGGCAATGATGCCATTTCGGTGAGCACGCCTTTCCAAAAAGCGCGACCTTTTTCGCTGTAGTAATTCGTCCGCAAATAAACTCGGAGTAGCGACCGCGGTTGAAAACCGGGATCGACATGGATCACCCGCCAGAAACTGTGCACGAGCAAACCCACGCTCACCGTGAGCACGACCGAACACGCAATCTCAGTTACAACGAGCAGAGAAAGCGAGGACCTGCGACGTCCGGTTCCTTCCCCTCCGCGCGGTCGTAAAGCCGAGGATAAACTCAACTGCGAAACGCTCAGCGAAGGTATCCACCCAAAAAGCAGCGTAGTCGCAATCGTGACGGCGACTGTAGCAAGTAGAGCGGGCCCGTTTAAGTGAACCTCATCGATACGCGGTAACGGCAGATTTGGGATTCGCGCCAGCAGGCGAAGCACACTCCAGGCAATCAGCAAACCAAGTGCGCAACCAGCTGCACTCAACAACATCCCTTCGGTCATCAGTTGTTGTGCGATGCGCGAGAGTCCGGCGCCCAAACTCAAGCGCACCGCCATTTCAGTCTGCCGTTTGACCGCACGCGCCAACAAAAGCGCGGCCACATTAATGCAGGCAACCACCAGGATAAGCGCGGCCGCGCTAAACGTGACCAACAACGGCAGACGGACGTTACCCACCAGATCCTGCTTGAGAGGTACTACATGCACGCGCACATCGCGCGGTTCTTCCGGGACGCGTCGCAAAATTGCAGTGAGATCCTCCTCTGCCATTGCCGGAGTAGCTCCCGGCTTCAGTTCACCCACCACGCGCAAAAATTTATTACCGCGCCACTGCATGTACGGCCAGCTCGGGCGAATGGTGAGTTTGGGCCACACATCGGTATCAGAAAATAAATCCGACATTGGCGGCAACACGCCAACGATCGTCTGGTTTTGTCCTTCGAAATGAACGACGCGTCCGAGGACGTGCGGGTCTCCACCCAGCGCGTTCTTCCAAAACCGATACGAAACGATCAGCGTATCGTTCTCTAAATAAGTATACTCACGCGGCTCATACAACCGGCCCAGATAAGGCCGGATTCCGAGCATGTTGAAGAATTGCTCTGATGGCGCCGTGCAGTTGACCAGTTTCGGTTCGCCATTACCGGTCCAGGTGAAGGTAAAACGCGGCAGATATTCCGCGATGTGAACAAAGGACCGATTCTGCTCAAGATAATCGACAAAGTCCGGCCCGGATGCCGGGATTTGCGTCTGGCCAATCGATTCGGAGCTGGCCCAGACGGCATAGAGCCGATCGGAATGCGCATAAGGCAGCGGCCGGATCAAGACATCCTGCACCACACTCAACATTGCGGTTGTTGCACCAATCCCGATGCCGAGAGTCAGGATGACAACAACAGCAAAGCCGGGTTGCTTTCGCAGGATCCGCAGGCCAAACCGGATGTCGTCCCAAAAACCGGCAAAGCGGTTGCGCGTTTTTTTTGCTCCGATTGCTAATTCGGTACTCCGAATCGGTTGCTCTACGCGTTTCAACTCATTATCGATCGACTCCGGAAACGTCAGTTCATTTAAAACGACTTGCTTCGCTTCTTCCTCCGACGCACCGTGACTGAGCGCCTCTTCGAACCGCTCCTGCAAATCTTGCGACAGCTCTTCGACGATTTCCTCCTCGCGTGTCGGCGAAAGATTCAATGCCGCTAACGACGTTCGGATTTCGGATTTGAAATCAGGCATACTCTATTCCCGTGATCCGCCCGATCGATTCGACAAAGTCGCGCCAGCCATGACGTTGGACTGCGAGGGTCCTTCTACCGATGTGCGTCAG
>QHPN01000115.1 GCA_003219115.1 Verrucomicrobiota bacterium
CGCAGTTTGGCGATCGTCGCTCCTACCAAATGGATCCGGCAAACGCCGATGAGGCTTTGCGCGAGGTCGAGCTCGATCTGGTGGAGGGCGCAGACATTGTCCTCGTAAAACCGGCTTTGCCTTACCTGGATATTTTGTGGCGGGTGCGGGAAAGGTTTGGCCGGCCAACTGCCGTTTATCACGTCAGTGGCGAGTTCGCGATGGTCAAAGCGGCTGCCCGCGACGGGGTGGTCGATGAACGCGCTGCCGTCTTGGAAATCATGACATCGCTCAAACGTGCGGGTGCCGATTTCATCGTCACGTATTGGGCGCTGGAGCTGATGGAATGGCTGAAGGATTAACGGTGGCCCCAGGCACAGGCCAGCCCGGCTCGGGGTCGCCTGCCCGCGGCGAGACCGCTGCGCACACGAGACTCAAACGCCTGGCCCTGATCTGGGCGCAAGCGCGTGGCTATTCTGCTTGTGCAGTGGAAGTAAGCCTGCCGCGTTCCCGCTTTCGCGCGGATATTGCTGCCTATCGACCTAACGGGAAAGAGATCGGCACCACCGCGGTTTTTGAATGCAAACAGGCTCTCCCGGATCTGCGTCGCGACAACGGGTGCAGCGCCGTCACCGCAAAGCAGCTGGAAAAAGTTTTTCGCCGCCGCGAGGTGCTGGAAAAAAACTTGCGGGTTCACTATCCGGCGTTGCGCATTCCTGACTCGCTTTTCTCCGACTTCGATTCATACAACTTTGCTGCCATCAACCATCGTGGTTATGCCCGCGTTCTCCGGCAACTCGGTGCGCTGCAAAATCGTCTCTTCGATTGTACGAAATTCGAACGCTTAATTCATTATCGTTGCGCGAATCTTTTCTTTCTCGTCCTGCCAACCGGATTATTCAGGGAACCGGAGATCCCGTTTGGATGGGGCGCTCTCGTCGAGTCTGAGGGCGAGTTGCGGTTGGCGCGAAAACCGCTCTGGCATGACGCGACCGCGGCGACCAAGCTTAAGTTGCTGGAGCGCATCGCCGGAGCCCGCACGCGTGTTCTTAATAAAGAGGCAGAAATTACCTTCGAGAAGGTGTGGGCGGCGCGAAGCCGATCTTGTCCGTAACAATAGTGCGGGGGCATGCATCCAAATTCTCCTTCAACCACGCGCGGGTCATCCCGAATCGCTCAGACGATGAGGGATCTCAAATCAACACCGTTGATCACACAAACCTATTTTGCGTGACTCTTCACCTTGGGTGAGATCCCTCGCGTTCGCTCGGGATGACAGAATACCGACACGCCGCCTGGGAGACGCGGGCTCGCCGAACTCGCCCCCCATCTGTTAGCGAAAATTGGCTCTGTTATCGCCCCGGGCGGGCGAGTAAATTACGCCCCGTCATTTCCTTCGGCTGGGGCAGGCCCAGTAGGAACAACAACGTAGGCGCGACGTCGGCCAGAATCCCATCCCGACAGGTAAAATTTGACGCGTCCTTCGCCACGTAAATGAAGTGCACGAGGTTAGTGGTATGCGCGGTATTGGGCGAGCCGTCGGGGTTTCGCATCAGCTCACAGTTGCCGTGGTCCGCAGTAATCAGGCATTTTCCATCGAGCTCGAGTAATTGAGGGACAATCCGGGCGACGCAGGCATCAACCGTCTCAACCGCTTTGATTCCAGCTTCAACCACACCCGTATGACCAACCATGTCCGGATTCGCGAAATTCAAAATGATGAGATCATAGTTTGCCATTCGCGCACAAACTTCGTCAGTAACCGCCACTGCGCTCATCTCCGGCTGCAAATCGTAGGTCGCAACCTTGGGCGAAGGTATAATTTTACGGTCTTCGCCCGGAAACGCGCGCTCGATTCCGCCGTTAAAGAAATAGGTGACGTGCGGATATTTTTCCGTTTCGGCGATGCGCAGCTGCGTCTTGCCGGCGGCACTGGCGACTTCGCCGAGGATGTGCACCAGGTTTTCCGGCGTAAAAATGTACGGTGAGGGATAGGTCACATCGTATTGAGTAAGGGTGACGAAATGGACCCGCGGCCACCTTCCGCGATCGAAGCCATCGAATTTGTCGAACAAAAACGCCTGCGAAAGCTGACGCGCGCGGTCGGCGCGGAAGTTAAAAAAGAGGACGACATCGTCGTCACGGACACGTTCTTCTCGGGCATGTGAAAAAATCAGCGCAGGCATGAATTCATCGGTCTTGTCTTCACGATATTTTTCGGCCACGGCTTCAGCGGGCGATTCCGTGGTCTGCTCGCCCTGACCATGAAGAATTGCGTCCCACGCCTTCTTGGTCCGGTCCCAGCGGCGATCACGATCCATCGCAAAATAGCGGCCGACGACTGTGACGATTTGCGCGCCGCTTTTCGCCAGCGTGTTCTCGCATTCCCGCAAAATGTCTGCTCCACCAGTCGGTGACGTATCCCGTCCGTCAGTAAACGCATGAACAAAAATCTTCTTTACTCCCGCAGCATGCGCCGCTTCCGCCAGCGCCAGGAGATGACGATAATGACTGTGCACGCCTCCTTCTGAAACCAGACCGAGCAAATGCAATCGATGCCCCCGCGCCTTTGCAAAGGCGTCCTGGGCAACCTTGTTGCGCGCAAGTTCGCCAGCAGCGACTGCCTTGTTAATTCGCGTCAAGTCCTGGTAGACAATCCGACCCGCGCCAAGATTCAAATGTCCGACTTCGGAATTGCCCATTTGTCGTTCGGGCAATCCGACATCCTCTCCGCTCGCACTTAACTTCGCCATGGGGTATTTGGCATAGAGCTGATCGTGAAACGGAGTACGCGCCAGCAACGTAGCGTCGCCATTTTCGGTGGCGTGTTCGCGACCGCCGGGATTGATGCCCCAGCCGTCGCGAATGATCAGCATGACCGGCCCGTTCATCGCGCGCAATCTGCCCGCGGCCCATCGTCATACAAGTGCTTTCCCGCAGCTGCGGGATTGACAATACGGCTGAGGATTATTCACATCGCGCCATGAAATGGAGGAACCAGATTCTGGCGCTGATTTGTCTTCTGGCCTTTGCGGCCCTCGGCGTCCTCTATTTTCAAAACTGGGTCGTACAAAAACCCTTCGGAATTATTTTGTTTGTCGGCGAAGGATTGACGGCGCAACGAATGGCGGCAACGCGGGTCTACATCGGCGGCGCCGACAATCCGCTGGCGATGGACGGCCTGGAGTTTTCGGCGCGCCTGCGCAATCACTCGGCGGACTTTGCGGTGCCCGATTCCGCTGCGGCCGCTTCTGCTCTGGCAACGGGAACTAGAGTAAAGAACGGAACGATTGCGATAGCAGAATCGGGCGCATCCCTACAGACAATCCTCGAGATCGCGCACAAGGAAGGCCGCGTCACCGGCATTGTGACAGACGGTGCCCTGACTAATCCGACCGTGGCGGCGTTTTATGCCCACGCGAGCACCGCGAAGCAGCCCCAGCAATTTGCCACGGCGATGATCGACCAAAGCGCAGTCGACATTGCCTTCGGTGGCGGCGCCGCTGACTTCGATAAAGCGAAACTCGATCAGGCGCATGTTCGTGTGGTCCGCAATTCGCCGGAGCTGGAACAAATCAGCGAATGGCAGCAGCCGCGGCTCCTTGGACTGTTTGCCGCCAATGATTTGCCTTTCACCGACGAAGTTGCAGCGAGAACTGATCAACCTTCTCTTGCCGACATGGTGCGACGGGCGATTGAATTGCTCCAAGTGAACCGTCGCGGCTATGTCCTGGTCGTGAATGCTCATTTGATGGCGTCGGCGGCATGGCAAAATCTGGGAGAACGGACACTTCGCGAAACGGCCGAGCTTGATCGCGCGGTCCAAATCAGCCGAGAATATGCCGGCAGAAACACTGCCATTATCGTTTGCGGTGACGCGGCGATCGGTGGGATGAACGTTAACGGCTATCCGTTTCGTTACGACAGTGGTGTCGCGATCCTGGGTTTGAATTCAGCCGGACAACCGTGGGTTACCTGGGCGACGGGCCCAAATGGTGGGAAAACCGGGGCAAGCGTCGAATCTTCCAGTGCCAGGGATCTCTCCGCCCTGGAGCCGGCGGCTGTTCAAGCCCCATCCGCGCTTAATTCACTGGAAGATCCGATTGCCAACGCCGACGGCCTGCGGATGGAAAAACTCCGCGGCACAATCGACAATACCCAGGTATTCGAGATCATTCGCGACGCGCTCTGAAATCGCGCGATCGAAATGGTTGCAACCACGCTCGATACGCGCCAGAGCGGAGGCGGCTACAGCATCAGCTTGCGGTGCCCAACCACCGTCCAAATCTTGTTAGAAACTCGTCGGCGTAACTCTCGGGATAAATACGAAGGGCGGAGTGTAGGGTAAAGAAGGCGGCGGACCTTCAGCGGGTGGCTGTTCTTCCAAAGGACCTTCCCCTGGAATTTCTTTAAAATCTTTGGAATCGTGCACATTTTTGTCATCCGAGCGCTCCGAAGTCCTATTCAAGGCGAGTAACGTCGAACCTGTCACCGGTCCCAGAACCGCAATTTCAGCGACCAAAAAATTTGAGGTCGGCCCTGAAGGCGTCCACGCAACCATGACATAACGGGCACTCGTTTCCTGGAAATCTACCGCAACGCGTCCCGTTCCATCATCACTACCGGTAGCGAAAGTCCTGAATCCAGCGACCAGTTGCGGGTCAACGGACAACGTTTCCGGCAGGTTGGCAGCACTGCCACCGGGCAAGGTATCGAACACATAAAAAGTCGCCGCGGCCGAGCCGGAGGTCGAGAAAGTCGAAATGCGCTTTATGGGCAAAACGCGACCGAGATCAATGATCGTCGCCGGAGTGCTGTCGTTCCCGGCGAACGCGTGGATACTGCCGGCCTGACCGTCGATCATATTATTGGCGAGACGGAGGTCGCGTCCCGAACTAACGAAAACTATGTGTGCGCCTGCCCATGCAGATCGGCGAAATTAATCGTTGGTGCCTCGCCAACGGTTTCGTCAGCCGCAATTTTCCGCGGCCGCCGCATGGTGAAATCGGAAACAGGCGCTGCGGAATAAATTCCCAGATTGCCGACGCGCCCCGCTGTCCGCACATCAAAAATCAAGCGAATGTACTTCGCCTCGGTTGGACCGACCCGGGAAGTCATCAATCCGTTGGAAACTTTCGCGTGCCTGACTGTCGTGCCACTGCGGGCTGCCGGCTGGGAGTTTTGCACTCGCGGTGGCGATTGCGACCGAGCCGTTCATTCCCGCGTTTAGGAAAGCAACGCTATCGATGTTTTCGATCTGAGGCAGCGAGATTAAGAGAGTGGTGATGCCTTCCTGGAGAGAACAAAAGGATGTTGGATCGCCGGCGAGCAGGGCGGCAGATTGGTCGGCGGGTCGCTCTCGATCCGGGCACCAAGCTCAAGATGAGCAAGATTTTGCGGGTAACGCCGAGCTTCCGCGACCGTGAGGGGGGGAACTTTTTGCAGGACTAGTCCGGCGTTGCTGCTTGCAATTCCGGCTCCGGAGCTCAGCGAGCACGCAAGAGCGCAGAAAAGACAACGCCGTCTCGCCGTAAGACCCCCATTCGCACGTATGCTAGGTAATACCGGGCTGAAATGACAAGGCAAAATGAGCGACCAGCTTTATATCAACCAGGAAATCGTCGGAGCATTGAGGCCCACGATGGCGTATTGGCCAGCACTTTTACAAACGAGCGTACAATGCACTTGCCGCTGGTGCTCGATACTTTTGATGGCCAGCGTAAGCGTAATACGGCACGTATGAGTTATCCGCGACTTCATCTACTGTCTGGGCAGTCCAATTAATTGCCGGATCGAGGATGTAGGTTGCAGACCCACTGGTCCACTGAACCCAGGTGTGTGTGGAACGGCTGGTTGGAGCGCGTCTGCCGATAACAAGTCGCAATCCTCGCGCGCCGTGCCGTGCCATTTGCTGGTAAAGAGCAACGGCTTTTCCTTTGCAGTCAGCAACCGGTTCACGAGCTACCTCCGCCGGCGTTTTCCATTGCATGGAAAATCCGTAAGGGATATTGCGTAGCTCACCGATCCAGCGATTGATCAGCGGCAGGGTGAGCTCTCGATGGGTGTCTTTTGTTGGAGGTGAAACTAGAATCGGTTGAATTCGCGCCATTTGCCGGTCATAGGGGGTGGTCTTAACTGATAACAGGATTGGATTGGCAAAACAGCCGACGACGGAGAGGACGAAGAAGGCGAAGGCGACGAAACCGATGACGCGTTTTCTGGGGAAGGGGCAGAGGCCTATTGGAACCATGATAATTATGGCACATACGAGCAGTGTCTATGCCACCCTATTTCTCGCCCTTAGCCCTCCGGCCTCTCCCCAGAAGATTTAAGGTCCGAGGCCCGGTCGCGTCGACGGACCTTTGCGACGGACGAATTTCAGCGCGGCCCTGTCAGGCCATCACGCGATTGGCTCTGTTGCGCGAAACGAAGATTCTCCGCGGCATCGGCATCGTCCGGGCGCATGCGAAGCGCTTCGTTAAACTCTGCAATGGCTTCGGAAACTCGGCCCAACTTCATATAAACGACGCCGAGACTATTGTGCACTGGCGCCTTCGGATCGAGCCGCGCGGCTTCCAAATAATGCGTCTTTGCACCCTCGAGGTCGCCTTTCAAGTAGAAAGCGCGCCCAAGATAATAATGCGCTTCGGGATGCTTCGGTTTGTGCCGCAACGCAGTTTGGAACTCCGCGACCGCTTGATCCAGCTTTCCACTGACGAGAAGGAAGACGCCGTAGTTATAATGCGCGCGACCAGACTTTGGACTTAGCTGGGTTGCTTTCTGATGTTCAACAGTAGCTTCCCCGGGGCGCCCGAGACGCTCTAACGCCTGAGCATAATCGGAATGGAATTCCCCATTGCGGGGGTCGTCGCGTAACGCCTGCTCGAATTCATGCGCTGCTTCGCCGAGCTTCGATTGGGCAAAGTAGACCTGTCCCAAACCGTAATGTCCCTTTTCCACCATGGGATCAAGCCCGATGGCGACACGAAATTGATCTGCCGCTTCCTCCAAATGGTCCGCGTCGTGCAACGCCAGGCCGTACCTCACCCGGGCGCGAGCGCTGTTTGGAACATCTGAGACAGATGATGCTGCCCGATCGACTTCGGGCACTTTGTTTTTCGTTTGGCCGACCCAAAGAGCGGCAAGAGGAATAACAAATACCGCCACCCACTTCAAGCCATGAGACAACCAGCTCGGCAGAAAGGCCGTTGGTTCCGTCGCTACGCTGCCGCCGGGCAAACCGAGGTGCTCGCGGGTTGAGCGCTCGCGCACCTTCCAGATAAATCCATCGTAATAAAAATGGAGCAACCCCGAAGCGGCGACCACTCCCGTGAGGAAGCGCTTGATCGTTTCAATTTCTGTTTCTTTAAAATAACCGAGTGAGCCGTAAGCAAAGACCAATCCGATATAAAGTCCGATCAACGAGCCGCTGCGTCGAAAAACAAAACGCATGAATCCGCCAATGGATGGATCCTTTTCTACGCGAGTACGATTATAGATCCAGACCAGCGAAAGATATTGCACGTCGTGAAAGACTTCGAAGAGCGCGATACCGGCAAGAATATTGGTCACGCCATTATTGCAATACCACCAGAAGGCGATGCTGGTGCCAAGCAGGGCTAGCTTCACAGGATTGGGTCGTTTTCCAACCACCCACATCCGTACGAAATTGCCGAGGAACAGAATCGAGGCGGATATCGCAGCCCCCAACAAAATCTGCTGCGCGGCGCGCAAAAACGACGGCGACAGATATGGCCCGCCGCTGGCGTAGTAAGTCTCCAGGGTATCGGCCATGCGTTGTGACGAAAGCAGGACCGCGGTGGCAAACCAGAGGGCGCAGGTGGCAAGATCCAGCCGGCGCGTTACTGGCGCGAAGGAACCGGCCTTTGCATCATAGATCCGGCAAAACCCGTAGGTCTGCATCATGCCATGCCAGACACCCCAAAAGAAAACGACCAGAACGAGTCCCTTCAGGTCCCACCAAGTAAAGGCGACGCATACCCCAAGTAGAAAAATGGGCGCGAAAATGAAACGCCATCTAAAGCGTTCGAAGAGCGCGCGATCGCCGTAGGCACGTATCATGCCCGGTAAATGGTGACCAGTGGCGCCAAATGCGGCCACGAAGATGTAGATGTCTTGTGCGCTCCAGCGCGCTTGTGCCAGAGCAAACACCGGCACCAGCAACAATGGTGTGCCGACGTAAAGAATCAGATCACGCCAGCTACCTAAAATCCACAAAGTTCGCCGTGGCGCTGCCGCGGGCACAGCCGGGACCGTTTGCGGACGAGAAAAAGCCGTGACGTACTGCATTCGGGCAAACGCAATGTTGCTCTAAGCTGACGCGAAAATCAACCAGCTGACAATTTCACTATGTTTCCCTCAGCAGCGTGACCGTTGCATGCACGCCGCAGTAGGTGTGCGCACGAAAAGGGATGAAGATGCTATAGAGGGCAGGCGCGTCGCCTGCAAAATTCTAAAGGCTTGCAGCCGACACGGCTGCCACTACAGCAAGGTGGCACCGCGGCGACATGGTTTCACTCGTCCAAAAACAAATACCGCGGTATGGGCACGAAATCGTCATGCCCACAATCGGCTTCACGCTTCAGGATCTCCTTTTCAGCATCACATTGACTTCCGGAAAATCCCACAAGGCCCGTGCGACGACGTGCCGCCGACCTTCCAAGAAATGAGTTAAGGGGTAGTTATTGTACTCCGGAGGCGTGCGCAGACTGGACCGTCAGTGACGGATCTTGGGCTAAAACTCCCTCCGTCGTGACCCGACCGGTCCGATCGATCTCGCTCCGACGGATGATCCGCAGTGGCGCAGTGGTGTTCGTGCCAATGCTTCTTACTACCACTTTTTGCGGAATGTACGAGCCGGTCAGGACAACGTATTTCGTCGGTTTTTCGTTGGACACAACCACCATTCGATTTGGGTTCTGGGAACCATTTGAGTTGGGAGGATCAGCGGCGACCGCCGACACGAATCCAAGCGCGCACAGCATCCCCAAAGCCGCACTTTTTGTGACTTTCATACAACAATTTCCCACGATTTCCGGCCAACGCAAGCTGGCTCGTTTAAGCAGGAGTGGAACTTTTTATGACGGTGGTGCAGGGATACCGGCCTTCGGCCTCAGCGTCATTGTAAATTGTAGTCGCCTCCCTGTGCGAAGCGACGCGTCATCCGCAGAGCGACGACTTACGGACCTCCTTCTGCCGATGTGCTCTCCGCGCTGAGCCGTGTCCTATAACAGTTGCAGCTTTACAATGATAGCGAGCTTCGGCGCTCACAGAGCGACGCTACAGAAGCAGCCTGCAGTCAGACGTTGTAGCGGCTGTTTATAACCGCCGTTCCAAGATTGTAAGGTTCTGTCGGTTACATCAACCCACATGGGTACCGTACAGCAAAAGAGGCAGCGGCTTGAACCGCTGCCCCTTTGTTGAATTAGAGTGTGTCGATCCTAGAACCTCTTCACCAACTCGACATACCAGAACCGCCCGAGGTTGTCGTAGAGACCGCCAGGATAGTTGTTGGCATTACCGAGGAAGGTGCCGAACGCTCTCGGCGGGTCCTCGCCCAGAATGTTGTTGCAACCAACGGTAAAGGTGGTGTTGTTCAACAACGTCTTCCAGCAGGGCATGGCGGCTGCCTGTTCAACCACTTCCTTCTCCTTGCCACTCTTTACCTCTTTGCCACCCTCTTTGGAGTAGCCAGCCACCGGGCGCTCTTCCACCGGCTGAGTGAAGACCAAATTGTAAGACAGCTGACCGTCGAAGAAGAAGCGCTGTTTGATCCAGTGCTCAACTGGCTCGGCAAGGGCGTCGTGTCCGCCTCCCCCAGGAATTTTGGTATCCCGCTCTTCTCTAAACCCATCGTTGTAGCGCCCAGCGATCGACAGGTCAAAGTTGTTCCAATCCCAGGTTAGCCGCGTGATACCCTTCCACTTCAGGAAGCCGTCGCCAATGGTGACCTGGCCAAAGAAAGCACCCTCAAACGGATCGTTATTTGTCCGTCCCGATACCTCGTGCGTCGGTGCAGCCCCGTTCAACTGGAAGAGGAAGGAATCCAGATACGTCCAGTCATTGCTCCAGGTAAAGGTGCCCCAATTGGCGGTCTGGAATTGATACTGAAGTGAAAAGTCAACACCGCGCGCTCTCTGTCGCCCAGAGTTTTCAAATCCACTCTTGACGAAAT
>QHPN01000116.1 GCA_003219115.1 Verrucomicrobiota bacterium
CGCTGCGTACCCGTGTAGGCGGGCGCAGATGGTACATAATGGAATAGGCTTCGTTGAATCCCTCCGTCGTGATGACGTGTTCGTAGGCGATGCCTTCGTTCTTAAACGTTGGAGCCGCGCCGTTGCGGTGAAACCAAATGTGATGTTTCCGCGGAATTTGACCGAGTCTTTGATAAAACGGCATGTCGAGCTTACCTCCTCTTTACAAATTGCCTCGTCTCTCCTGCTCTTTTTCCAATGCCTCAAACAGGGCTTTGAAATTGCCTTTGCCGAAACTCTTGGCCCCTTTGCGCTGGATGATTTCGAAGAAGAGCGTCGGCCGATCCTCCACCGGCTTGGTAAATATCTGCAGCAAATACCCCTCGTTGTCGCGATCGACCAAGATGCCAAGTCGCCTTAACGGCTCCAGGTCTTCATCGATGTGGCCAACGCGACCGGGCAACTCGTCGTAATAGGTTGATGGAATATTCAAGAATTCGACGCCGCGCTTCTGAATCTCGGTTACGGTTTTCACGATGTCCTTGGTTGCGATCGCGACGTGCTGCACACCTTCGCCGTTATAGAACTCGAGATATTCCTCCACCTGCGATTTCTTTTTGCCCTCGGCCGGCTCGTTGATTGGAAATTTTACGAAACCATTTCCATTACTCATGACCTTGCTCATGAGCGCCGAGTATTCGGTCGAGATGTCCTTGTCGTCAAAGGTCAGGATATTTTTGAACCCCATCACGTCCTCGTAAAATTTCACCCACGGATTCATTTGGTTCCAACCGACGTTGCCCACGCAATGATCACAATAAAGCAATCCTGTTTCAGATGGATTGTAATCCGATTCCCACTTCTCGAACCCAGGAATGAAAACACCGCTGTAATCCTCGCGCTCAATGAAAAGATGAACGGTGTCGCCGTAGGTATGAATACCGCTCATGACCAGTTGTCCGTCGCCATCGGTCAAGGTCATTGGTTCGAGAAAACTCTTGCCCCCGCGGCTGGTTGTTTCTTCCCAGGCCGAGGTCGCATCTTCCACCCTCAAGGCGATGGCTTTAACGCCATCACCGTGTTTCGCGACATGATCTGCGATAGGATTATCGCAGCGCAACGGGGTAGTTAGGACAAAGGTGAGTTTGTTCTGGCGAATGGCATAACTGACGCGGTCTCGCGTGCCGGTTTCCGGACCGGAATAGGCGAGACTCTGAAAGCCAAAGGCAGTTTTGTAAAAATAGGCAGCCTGTTTGGCGTTACCGACGTAAAATTCGATGTAATCAGTGCCTTGCAGCGGGAGAAAATCTTTCTCGGCGGCAGGCACTTTCTTAGGGGCGGCAATGGTGCTTGGCATAGGAATCCTTCCGGTTAACTAAAAGTATAAGATCGACAATCGCGTGCCGCAAGGATGGGCAGGTGGATCGGCGTAACTGTAGCAGCAGGCGTGTCGCCTGCGAAACCGGTAAAACTGCAGCCGACACAGCTGCCTTCACAGATTTATTCCGGCGCGGGCGAAGCGGCGAATTCTTGGAAGCGCGGATCGTTCCGGAGCGCATCGAACATCGGATCGAGCCGGAGCAGCGCAGGAGTGAGCGGGACGCCCGCAGCTAGTGCGCCAGCGCTCGGTACCGAGAGGAGTTTCTGCAAAGCGGCGATGGCGCGATCGGGTTCCCCCATGCGTGCCGCGACTCGGGCAAGAATCTCGATAGCAAAGGGACCAGTCAAAGCGTCCTTCTCGATTGGGACAAGGGCCATGGCGTGTTCAGCTAAAGTCAATGCGGCTTTGTCACGGAGGCCCATATTGGTAAGCGCGAGATCCTCAATGAGGATATAATTTTCCGGCTGCTCTTTGAGGAAAGACTCCAGTTCACTGCGAGCCCGCTGCCAACTTTCATGCGCGGCGGCATGGTCGCCAGCGACTTCTTGCGCCCAACCTAACCAAAAGCGCAGTTCGCCATTGATATAACCCAACGCTGGATCAGGCTTGGCCAATATTTCCTGTAGCCGAGGAATCATTTTTCCAGGGCGGCGCTCCAGGATCGCTTGGTAAACTTGCATTTCCACCGCGCCGGGATCGTCAGCCGACGGGTGGAGTGGAGCGAGGAGGGCCGCAGCCCGCGGCAGGTCGCCCTCGGCTTGTGCGATCGCTGCCTTTTCCACAAGAGTATCGAGGTCGCCCGGCGTGATATCGAGCACCTGATCGAGCTTTCGCAGAGCATCGGGGAAACGATGAAGAGAGCGATAGGAAAAGGCGTGCTGGATGAGTAGGTTAACATTGCGCGGGTCGAGCCGCTCGGCTTCGTTGAAGTACGACTCGCTCCGGTCCCAGTGGCCCCGCCTCCGCTCGACATAGGCGAGGAACTCAGGAATCCGGCTGTTATTAGGCAGGAGCTGACGTGCTTGCTCAAAATAATGCTCCGCGGTGTTGTAATCCTTTAGGCAGGCGTAGTTGTAATAGCCCTTGGCAAGAAGCGCCTCGTCGAGGTCGGGCTGAAGAGTAAGCGCGGTTTCAACTGCCTGTCGTGCCTCTTCCCGGAGGCTAATCGTTGGTTGGAGACTCTGTGTGCTATAATAGCGAGCATCAACGTATGCCAGTAGCGCCCAACCGCGCGCGAATTTCGGATCCAACCGCACCGCTTCCTTAAGATATTTCTGGGCGCCGATGGCGTTGGCAGGGGTGTTTGACGTTTTCAGCGAATAAGCCAGACCACGCAGATAGGCATCGTATGCTTGAGCATTGTCCGTCGGTTTGGCCGCGATAACGTTCCTTTCCCGACCCGAGAGGTGCGCACGCAATTGATCGGCGATAGCTTTGGCAACTTCACTCTCGACCGAAAAGATATCGGTTAGTCTTCTGTCGTAGGTATCGGCCCAAAGATGGGAATCATTGGCTGCTTTGATCAGCTGCACGTTCACGCGGACGGCGTCGCCGCTCTTCTGCACGCTTCCTTCCAGGACGTGGGCAACGCCAAGTTGCCTGGCGATCTCAGACAGGTTTTCCGGTGCGCTTTTGTAATGTTGAGTTGATGTGCGCGAGATCACCTTCAGATCGGCGATCTTGGACAGACGCGTCAGGATCTCGTCTTGAATCCCTTCCGCGAAATAGGCGTTGTTCTGGTCGCTGCTCAGATTTTCGAATGGTAGCACCGCGATACTCTTTTCCGGCGCAACGGATGCTAATCGCGCTGGATTCCGCAAGATGATCAGGAATGCGGCAAGGATCGTGGCCAGAAGAACGAGTGCCATAGCGACGCCGGCCCAACGAATTCGGGTCCGTTGCTTCTTGAGCGCCTGGAATTTTTTTGGCAATTGTGGATTACCAAGTTCATCCTCGTAGAGATTGAACACGCTAACACGGACTCCGTGCTTCACTTCGCATTCGCCCAGGTCGTGCAGGCGCGGCTGCCAATGACCGAAGCTCTCCAAATCTTCCGCGACGTGTCGGGAGAGCAAAATGTGCCCGGCATCGCCGCAATCCATCACCCGTTGCGCGATGTTGATTCCGGCACCCGCAACGTTCGCTCTACCGTCCACATCCACCACACCGCTAATCGGGCCGCTGTGCACACCCATTCGAACCCGAATCTCCGGGTGCTCCTTTAGCGCTTCGGCAATCTCAAGCGCACAGCGCGCCGGTTCCTCCGCGCTGTTTCGAAAAACCAGGGCCATGCCATCCCCCGTTGGCAGTCGCACAACCTGCTCGTTAGCCGACTCGCGTACCTGCGCCGTCGCGAGCACGATGTCGGTAAGCTGGCGCAACCGCCCCTTCTGCTCCTCGATCAAGAGCTTCGAATAACCGACCAGATCAATGAATAAGACATGCCCGATTTCCAGCCGAAGATTTTTCGCAGGTTCAAGCGCCATTGATATTGCGCCCCTTCAGCTCGGCGAAGAAATTGCGCTGGTCCACGGAATTTGCGTCGCGTTATTTGTTGGGGCTAAACAGCTCCGGGCCGGCAAGAAGTTGTTGAAAACATGGATTCCAGACTGGGTCGCCGGTGGAAATTTTTATTAATCGACCCACGGCCTCTGCATTCCGGAACTTATCTCTACTTCGGACGACCTGGTCAACGCGATCGAGCAGCGCTCCCTGCTGGTTAATCAGTCGCTTTGCGTAACCTGCAATATCCATGAACAAGACCTTGAGCGATCGCCAGCTGATTTTTTTAACCTCGGCGGACATGCCCACGAAGTCACCTGAAAACAAAGCAAATCAATAATTCCGGTTCCGCGGACTGTCGAGACCAACGCGAGGATGGCCGGACCGGACACCTTTTCAGACCGCCCGAAGATCCTGCAACCAAAAGATTACCGGGAATGAGCGATGCGGTTTCCAATGAAATTTTTCTTTACGTCCTTAAATAAATCGACGTGGTTTGCACGCGGGTCCTATAGCGACGGAGGAGAGTGTCTTTTGGTCGGGAAAAACAATACCGATTCACAACTTATCTGCTTGCACAGAAAGCTGGGCGCCCTGTAGTTTGAGGAAAATTAAAGGTATGAAAAATCTAACAAAACCAATTTTGGCTGTAATCGGCTTTATCAGTTGCGCGCTCTTTTCCCAGCAGGCTCAAGCGATGCCGATGCCTTCCGGCGCCATCACGTTTGGCGGCGCGGTAACGTATGGCTCAACCGCGGGTGGGCTGAACGCTCTCACGAATGCTGGAGTCGTGCCAAACGGTCTGGCCACGGCCACATTTGTGATGGAGTGGAATAGTTCCGACGTTGCGGGCTCCACCGGCGATTTCAGTGACATACCCCCAGAGACTTCCGTCAACATGGCAGGGCCATGGGTTTTTAACCCATCGACCCCAACTCCCGGTCTGTGGAGTGTTGGTGGTTTTACATTTGATCTGCAAAGTTGCACTATTGTTTCCCAGAGTAACAGTTTCCTTCATATAAAAGGAATAGGGACCCTAAGTGGCGAAGGGTTTGAACCAACAACCGCCATTTGGAATTTCGTATCGACTGATCCGGATAACACCTTTGGCTTTAGGTCCACCACCACAACGGTTCCTGATGCCGGTACAACCGCCGCGTTGTTAGGCCTTGCCTTGGCGAGCGTGGAAGGGTTGCGCAGGAAATTTTAAGCTGCTGCATCACTTAGAGCGCCGTCATTCTGGGGGTTGTGCGGTCGGCGGCGCCTAGAGTTTGGGACGCGACGGCGCACGTCCCTCCATTTTCAGGGGATCGCAAGTTAGCAACTTGCGCCACACTAATGCAATTGCCAGACTCGAAATGAAGCTCAACGTATTCTGGTTCATTGGGCGCGTCTTCGGGCGACACGCTCAATTTGTACATGTCGCGCGCTTGTGAGCCGGTGGCATCAAACCACGGATCTTCCAGCATCCCGCTCTCGAAACTGACGTGGAGAAGGTTGCGGTCCATCGACGTCGAATAAGGCTTCGACACGCTCGCTCGTGCCGGTTTCCGGTCCTGAATAAGCCAGGCTCTGGAATCCAAACGCAGTCTTGTAAAAATGCGCCGCCCGCTTGGCGTTACCGACGTAAAACTCAATGTAATCGGTGCCCTGGAGCGGAAGAAAATCTTTCTCGGCGGCGGGCGTTTCCTTTGGGGCGGCAATGGTGGTTGGCATGGGAATCCTTCCATTAATTGAATCAAATCAAAATATGAGATCGGGAACGGCGCGCTGCACGGATGTGCCGGCTACTTCAGCACCACGGAGCCGGCAATCTTCTCGAAGCGCGGATCGTTGCGCAGCGGGTCCAGGATCGGATTCACGCGCATTTGCAGCGCAAACCAGTTTGGCTCTTCCGCCATTTTCGGCAGCCACTCGAAGGCGGCATCCAGATTTCCGCGGCGTAGATTTACGAAAACAAAATGCGCCGCCGCCACGTACTCGCCGCGCGACCGCTTCAATTCGAGCTGCTCCAGTTCGCGTTCGGCCAGCGTACGAACTGCTGCGTTAAAATCAGCGCTCGCGAAAACCTGCTCCAGGACGCGCGCATCTTCGCCGCGACCATTCAGATTCAATCCCGCGCACCATTGAGTAATGGCTTCGTGATGCATTCCTTTTTGCGCACACACGTTCCCGAAAGCTTCATGAGCGGCGGCATAACCTGGAAAAAGCTCAAGCGTTTTCGCCAATTGCGCAGCGGCGCGATCGTAGTCACGGCTAAAGAACAGAATCGTGCCGTAGTGCAGATTGGTTCCCGGAAAGAACGGATCAAGCTGCATCGCGCGATTCTCTTGCGCGACGGCTTCATCGAAGCGTCCGAAATAGGAAAGGCAAAGGCCATAATGGGCCGGGATATCCCCGAAGTTCGGATCGAGTTCCATGCCGCGTCGGAACGCTCGCTCGACCGCAGTCCAATTGCGCTTGTAGTACATTTCAACGCCCGCGAGCGCGTTGTAGGCCTCGGGAAGATTTTCGTCGAGCTGAAGCGCTTTATGAACGGCTTCTTCCGCCAGCGGCCAATGCTGCGGTGGAAAAATACCATTCGCTGCCGCCCAACCATGATAAAGGCCTAACCCGACGTAAGCCGGCGCGTAGAAAGTGTCGAGCGAAATAGCTTGTTCGAAATACTCGCGGACGCGCTCATATCCCGGCGCATAAAAATTACGCCAATGATACCGACCCTTCAGATACAATTCATACGCTTCGGTGTTTTTCGTCGGCCGCGCGGAAATCGCACGTTGCTCCGCGCCGGTTAATCTGGCCTGCAACGCATCGGCAATTTTTGCCGCGATGTCACTTTCAACTTCGAAGATGTCGATTAAATCGCGATCGTAACGCTCCGCCCAAAGATGCGCGTCCGTTTCCGCATCGATGAGCTGTACATGGACACGCACTTTGTCGCCGGCCTTGCGCACGCTGCCCTCAAGAATGTTAGCGACCGCGAGCTGCTTCGCGATTTCGGCCATGGGCTCCGCCGTGTTCTTGTAACGTTGCGTAGATGTGCGCGAAATGACTTTGAGATCGCCAATGCGCGACAGGCGCGTGAGAATTTCTTCCTGAATGCCGTCGGCGAAATAAACGTTCGCTTTGTCGTCGCTCAGATTTTCGAACGGCAACACTGCGATTGATTTTTTTGGAGCCGGCGAAGTTACGATATCGATCTTGCGATCACCTTTCGATTCGCGCCCAAGTTTCTTCGGACATTCCGGATTGCCGAAGTCGTCTGAGTAGAGGTTGAACAGCGCGAGCGAGACGCCGTGCTTCACTTCGCACGACCCGAGATCGTGCAGCAGCGGTCTCCATTGCGCATATTGTTCGAGATCGTCCGTGACCCGTTTCGATACCAGAATGTGACCGGCGTCACCGCAATCCATCACGCGTTGCGCGATGTTGATTCCCGCACCGGCGATGTTCCCTTGCTCGCTCAGGTCGGTGACCCCTTTCACCGGCCCGCTATGAATTCCCATCCGCACCTGCAACTCCGGATGCTTCTTCAATTCGCGCACGATCTCGACCGCGCACTTCGCCGGTTCTTCTGGACTCGTGCGGAACACGAGCGCACCGCCGTCGCCCGTGGGCAAGCGCATCAACTTCCCTTCGCGTTGCGCCGCGCGGAAAGTCTCCGTTGCGCGCGCGATCTCGCGCAGTTTTTCCAAATGCTCGAGCTGTTCGTGAATGAGCAGTTTGCTGTAACCGACGATGTCGATGAACAGAACGTGACCAATCTCGAGCGCGACGTCAGGCATATTTGCGTAAAGCCCGCACTTTCAATCGCCGAAGGAGATTTCGACGTCGCGTGCGGTCTGCACCATTTCGCCGTTCGGCGGCACCAACCGCAAGCGATTGACGGCATCGGCGATGGGAACGTGGCGGACCTGATAGTTTTGGTAGCTGACCATCGACCCGAAATGGCTCTCGTTGATTAGTTGCACCGCTTTTACCCCAAACCGGGTGCCCAAAATGCGATCAAGCGTGGTAGGCGCGCCGCCGCGTTGCAAATGACCAAGAACACAGGTTCGCGTTTCTTTTGCGGTACGCGCCGCGATCTCCCGCGCCACGATGTCGCCGATCCCACCGAGCCGAAACTCGCCGTCTTTGATGTCGCGCTTCACTTGCTGTCCATCTCTGGGACGAGCCCCTTCCGCGACAACAACCAGTGAGCTTAAGTCGCCGGCAGCATCACGCGCGCGAATCGCGTCTGCCACCTTATCGAAATCGAATGGAATCTCGGGAATCAAGATAACGTCGGCGCCACCCGCGAGCCCGCCGTGCAACGCGATCCAGCCAGCATGTCGTCCCATCACCTCCACGACAATGGCGCGTTTATGACTCGTCGCAGTAGTGTGCAGGCGATCAAGCGCGTCCACCACCGCCGCCACGGCCGAATCAAAACCGAACGTCATGGCCGTTGCTTCCAAATCGTTGTCGATCGTTTTTGGAACGCCGACGCAGTTGATCCCAGCTTCTTGCAATTGCAACGCGGTTGTCATCGAGCCATCGCCACCGACAATAACGAGCGCCTCGACACGATCGTCGTTTAGAACCTTGCGCGCCTTTTCGATCACGTCCGCCGCGACAACAGCACGGTCGCCGGCGCCGATCTTGGCGACGAAATGACCTCGATTCGTCGTTCCGATAAGAGTGCCCCCAAGCGCCATGATATTTTCGGTGCATTTGCGGTCGAGAATCGTGAAATCACCCGGTGGAAGTAGTCCCTCGAATCCGTCGCGAAACCCCAGCATTTCCCAGCCAAGCTTATCCGCGGCTAGGGCCGCACCGCGCAGGACGGCGTTGAGGCCGGGGCAGTCGCCGCCGCTCGTGAGAATCCCGATCCGCGTTTTCATCCGCGGAAAGATTACAGCATTTTTTTCGGATCGACCAGTCTACCGGTAGCGGCCCATTGATCGTAGAGTTGCCAGCCTTGCCGGACAAGACGTTCGCCATCCCCAAAGCGATCATTGCTGCCAAGAATCACGACGATCAGGTGCCGGGGAAAAATTGTCGCGCTGTTGTCGCCGTTCTTGATCACCTCAGACGGCTGATTGGCCGAGAGGATCAGGCATTCACCGGCATGCCCGGTTTGCCCCGTTTTGACCCCGTCGATGCCGTTCGTGCCGAGCAAATCATTGGAGGTCTTCAGAAGAGCATGCAGCTGTTTGCCACCCCGATTGAAAGAAATCTCACGTTCTTTTTGGGAAACATAAAAACGAAAGCTCGCCTTGTTCATCGCGTAACGGGTCAGACGCGCGAGATCGATCGCGGTGGAATACGGCATCGGCCGCTCCTTGTAATCGAAACCGCTGGGATTGACGAAACGCGTCCGATCCATCCCGAGTTGTTTTGCCAGAGCGTTCATTTGGGCAACAAACGCGGTCGTCGGCGTAACTTTTGCGTTGGAAGTTGCGGGCGCGATTGACCCCAGCGTTTCTCCCACTCGATTGGCAAGGGCATTTGCCGCGAGATTGTCCGATTGGACCAGACCCGCATACAGCAGATCGCGCAAGGAGACGACGTCGCCAATCTGCCAGCCGATTTCGTTTTTCTCTACCCCAACAAAGGCAGCCTCACTAATGGTCGCAAGCTGGTTTAGATCGCCCCCTTTTTTTTCCGCCCAATCGAGGACCACACAGGCCGTCGCGATTTTGGTTAGACTTGCGACCTGCCGTTTTTCACGAGCGTTCTGCTCGATCAAAACATGACCGGTCTGTGAATCCACCACCAGATAAGATGGTGGTAACGGTGCCGCCGACGTCGGCCGCATCGCAAGGCAACTAGCGCAAACCGCAATCGCGGTAGCGGCAAAAATTTTAACAAGAGAACCCACGCCCGGAAAAACCCGGCAGCACCTTAGTCAGCAGAAGTGGAATTACAACGTCAAACCCACCCCGCAGCGCTGCAACTATTCCGGCAGACTGACATTACTGCGTGCACCGTATCGATACGGATTGGTGCTTAGTGTCAGATAAATCCGCTCGGCAGCGTTTTGCAGATCGAAGTGAAGCGCACGACCGAGTCCGCTGGCCCGTACGGTGCCGCGTCGGCCCTGGAGCTCACTGCCGCCATACAGATCAAACTCGTAAACGACCGCACCGCTCTTCACGTCGGTGACACGGACGTGGAGGGAGAGGACGGACTGGCCAACACCGAAAGAGCCCAGGAAGAACCTTCCAGCCGGACTGCCTCCGTCGATGACATCGAATTCACCATCAACGAGCCAGCCGATTTGCGCAGTCTCATGCGGTCGGAGTTTTTTCGAGTTGCTCCTTCAGGTCTTCTGCAAATTCAACCGGCGCGAGCGCCTTGCGAATAGGCATTTCGCCGTCAGTTTGCGCTTGGTCACCGGTAAACTTCGCCGTATCGACGCAGAACGGCCTAATATAAATGGCACGTGGTCCGTAGGCACCTACACCGCAATTGGCGGTGATCATGCGAACGTGCGATCCGAAATCTTTCGTGTCCGTAGGAGCACCGGCGCCGGTTCCGCCGACCCGGCTTTTAGTGACGTACATGTCTGCGCAAGAACAGAGCAGCAAGCTGGAAGCAATAGCGATAAAAGGTTTCATAATTTTTGGCGCAACAATCTGCTCTTCCCAAGAGCGGACGGATGCGTGGCTTCCGTGCTGCAACTATCGTGCCGCAGCTGGGGGAAAATGCGCGTCCCAACTTCTAAATCCCTGCCGGGGCGAGCCTGTAACTAAAAGGGATTTTAATCGGTGCGGACAGGCGGAGCTTCGCTTCGGGCCCGGCTGACAAGCAGCCGCATGATCGAGTAGGTCGCGATGGCGCTGGGAATAGCAAGAAACAACGAGCCCAATAATAGAGGCCAACCTACCCGGACGAACCCCGGCCACGTCATAAAATCATGAAAGGAGAGCCGGTGAAACGCCGCCCGCTGTTCCGGCCGGCCGTGCAGGACGCGCATTCCGATCCTGTATTGCCAGAAATAGATCGCCGGCATCAATGGCAGAATCACATCGTGCAAGGTCACGGCGATGGCAGCCGCAATTTTGTTGCATTTGCATATCCACGCCACGCCGATGGACAGGAGGGTTTTCATGCTCCAGAGCGGAGTGAAGCCAAAGAAAATTCCGATCGCCGAACCGAGCGCAATCGAATGCGGCGTGTCCGCAATCGTCATCAACGTCATATGATGCGCAGCCAGCCATCTTTTTAGACGAACCAATGGACCTGGTAATGGTGGGCCAGCGCTCGATTTCGACTCTTCCACGGCAGACTCTAGCTTAAAACAATTCCGCCGTCTGCGGAGGTGGCGAAACGAGCTGACCTAATGCCTTTCGCAGTCGGAGGGCGGCGTGCGGCGCGTAATCGCGAGCGTTGTTGTTGAAGATGACATGCACTTCCCTCGCGTTGCGGGCTAATTTTTTGCTACGCGCCGCAACCTCATCAATCTCGGCGTCGGAATAATCGTAATTAAAACGCGCGGCGACGGTCTTGCCTGTAAGGTAGGCGCGCGAATCGCGGCCATGCAGACGAAGATAGGCGACGTTCTTGTTAGTATTGGCATCGAGCCCGCTCGGCATAATCGTAAAATGTTTTTTCGCGGGCGCATCGACATTGACGAAAATCGCATTGTGTTCGCCCAGGAACTCGAGCGTTTTCTCCAGCTGCTCGCCTTCCACCCAGTTTCGGTTCCGCAATTCAACCGCAACCGGAAAATCGCAGATCATTCGCAGAACGTTCTCGAGCTCGTTGAGCTTATGCTGACGGGGCGAAAATGCCGGCGACAATTGCAGCAGCAAGACGCCAAGTTTCCCGGCGCGCCGAAGAACTTCAAGCGAAGGCGCAAGAGCCTCGAGCATTTCCTCGCTTGTCTCCTTGGTGAGTGCAACTTTCGCATTCTTTTCCAATCGCAATTTCTTTTGCAGCACGGGCGGAAGCAGCTTCGCTGAAGTAGAATGGTATGAAAGGAGTTGATGCAGTTTTACGTTGAAAACAAAATTCGACGGCGTCGTGTCACACCACCGCCGCACCAGCATCGGATCAGGAACGGAATAAAAAGTGGAATTGACCTCCACCATGTTGAAATGCTGCGCATACCAGCCGAGGCGATCCGCCGGGCGCATCTTTTTTGGATACCAAAACTCGACGAACCCCGGATCCGACCAACTGGCGGTGCCGACGAGGATCCTTTCAGCCACACGAGCATTGTGATCGAAGTGGCGCATCTTCTCAATCTCGCGGCGGAAACAGGTTTTTGTTTGCGCTTTGAACAACGATCGGACATAGTAAGTTTAACGACGCGGGGTGGAGCAGCCTGGTAGCTCGTCAGGCTCATAACCTGAAGGCCGCGGGTTCAAATCCCGCCCCCGCAACCAATGTTTCATTTCGCCTCTTTGTCATTCCGAGCGCAGCCGAGGAATCTCTAACTACCGAACGGGAAAACGCCCGAACGCCTTGATCTACCGAGCGTGCACAAGCCTGGCTCCAGCGGTATAGGCTTCGAACCTGCGACCAATCGGTTAATCCCGACTGCGTCGGGACTCTACCGCTGAATTAACTGGACAGACCTAAAAGCTCAATTCGAATCCGCTTGGCTGATTTCCAAGCCTTGATTTGGCGCTCACGTCGCACTGAACTCGCACGGTCCTGGTATTGTTCGCTCCAGACTAAAACCCATGGGCCATTTTTGCGCGTAAATTTTCCCAGTGTCTTGTCTGTGCGATTGTGATTGGGGACACGTGCAATCAAATCGTCACTCTGCCCAGTATAAAGCGACTCTTGGAGTTTTGAAGGATATAGGCCCAATGCATTGCCCCCTTTTTGGCTCCAGCGGTAGGATTCGAACCTACGACCAATCGGTTAACAGCCGACCGCTCTACCACTGAGCTACGCTGGATCGGGATCTGGAAATTTGGCGCGGCAATTTTGCGCAATTGGCTAGACACAGCAAGCAACGATTGCGCTGCCACAGCTTAGTTGCGGGCCGGTTCAACCCCGGTCCCGCGGCCGCGGGATCATGAGGCTGTTCGTGAAAGACCTGTCGATGGATAGAAGCCGTCCCCTCCCTTTCGAAGGACGTAAACTCGGTGGACTGCCGACATCCGG
>QHPN01000079.1 GCA_003219115.1 Verrucomicrobiota bacterium
ATCTGCGGATAAGTTACTGACATGGCCATCGCATCGATCAACCCCGCAACCGGCGAACTCACGAAACGTTTTGAGGCGCACAGCGACGCAGAAATCGAGGCGGCACTGGCTCGCGCGGCTTCTGCATTCGAAAAACATCGGCGTAGCTCCTTCGCCTCGCGCGCAGCGAAGTTGCAGCGCGCCGCTGAGATTCTAGAGAAAGATTCCGACCAGTTCGCACGCATTATCACCAGCGAAATGGGAAAACTTTTTCGCGGATCAATTGAGGAAATTGAGAAATGCGCGCGTGGCTGCCGTTATTATGCCGAGCACGGCGAGAAATTTCTGACCGAACAAAGCGTGTCTTCCGATGCTGCTCGAAGCCTCATCCGCTATGAGCCACTCGGAATTATTCTCGCAATCATGCCATGGAATTTCCCTTTCTGGCAGGTCTTCCGATTTGCCGCTCCCGCTCTCATGGCCGGGAATGTTGGGCTGCTCAAGCATGCTTCCAATGTTCCGCAGTGCGCACTGGCGATTGAAAAGATCTTTCGTGATGCCGGCTTTGAAGACGGAATTTTTCAAGCTTTGCTGATCGAAAACGAGACGGTCGAAAAGATCATTCGCGATCCGCGAGTGAAAGCGATCACCCTTACCGGGAGCGAGCGCGCTGGGAGCGCGGTGGCAAGCACCGCCGGTCGCGAGCTGAAAAAGAGCGTGCTCGAGCTCGGCGGGAGCGATCCGTTTATCGTGATGCCGAGTGCAAAACTCGAGGACGCGCTCTCGGCCGGGGTGAAGTCACGAATGGTGAATTCCGGTCAGTCCTGCATCGCGGCGAAACGGTTCATTATTGCTGATGCAATTTACGACAAGTATGTCGCGCAGTTCGTCGAGAAGATGAAATCGCTGAAATCAGGTGATCCGATGGCGGAAACGACCGAAGTGGCGCCGCTTTCATCGGAAAATATTTTAGGCGGCGTGGATGAGCAGGTGCAAAAATCAGTCGCAGCCGGTGCCAAGATGTTGTGCGGCGGGAAACCCGCCAAACGTAGTGGCTATTTTTACGAGCCGACAGTGCTCGCGGAAATTCCGAAGAACGCGCCCGCATACCGCGAGGAAGTTTTCGGTCCGGTCGCGCTGTTTTTTCGCGTGCGAGATCCCAACGAAGCCGTTGCCATTGCTAATGACTCCAGTTTCGGACTCGGCGCCAGCGTCTGGACGAACGATGCAGCCGAGCAGGAATTTTTCTCGCGTGAACTGGAGAGCGGAATGGTATTCGTCAATGCCATGGTCGCATCAGATCCGCGGGTGCCGTTCGGCGGGGTGAAACGGTCTGGCTACGGACGCGAGTTGGGCGCGGAAGGCATTCGTGAGTTCACGAATGTGAAGACTGTCTGGATCGCATAACCTCTGCGGACCCCAGGTCGGAAGATTAACCACAGAGGGCCCAAAGCGGCTTCGCCGCAACCGAAAGTCTTATATCCGCAGATTACGCAGATTACCGCAGATTCTAAGAAAGCAGGGATTTTGAGCCCACGAAACACACCGATTACACGAAATTTGGAGGGACGTGCCCTCCAGCCTTTCTTTTTTGGTCTCGTTTCGCGTGTTTAGTAATCCTTTAAAAAAAGAACCGCTGAGAAGTGCAGTCACCCCGAGCGCGGACACCCGCGCCGTAGTTTCAGCGAAGAACGGAGCGACTCCGCAAAGCAGGCTTTAAGGTTACGCCACGGGATTCTTCGACTACGCTTCGCGCCGCCCAGCATGACGGAAATTGCGAACAGTTCGGATTTGAAGAGCGGTACGAGAATCGCCATTCTCGCCACGCGATGACCGCCACGAATGTCCCCCATCCGCCCGGGTTTCGCGCCCGGCGTGGATTGAACTGGGGTTGCGTCGGTCTGCTCTACACCTCCTTTTACATGTGCCGATATAATCTGCCGATCGCGAATAGTGCGATCAGCGCGGAATTCGGTTTTTCGAAATCACAAATGGGCTGGATCATTTCCACCGCCCTCTTTGCGTATGCCTGCGGCCAAATTATCAACGGTCTCCTGACAGACCGCCTCGGCGGAAAACGCGCTATGTTGATCGGCGCTGCCGGCACCATCGTAATGAACAGCCTCTTCGGCATCGCCTCGTTCGCCGGGTTGCTGGCGCTTTTCGTCACCATTCGCGGGATTGACGGTTATCTCCAGGCGTTCGGCGCTCCGGGCATGGTGAAAATCAACGCCGCCTGGTTTCGTAAAAACGAGCGTGGCCGATTCGCCGGCATTTTTGGATTCATGATTAATGCCGGCCGGTTCTTGATCGGTTATCTAGGCCCAGCGCTGCTGGCCGGATTCATGTTGTTTGGTTTGTTCGAAATCCCGCCGCAACACTGGCGTTGGCTTTTCTGGGTGCCGGCCGGGATCACGGCCGTTGTTGCGCTGGTCATGGCGTTGAATGTGAAAGATACACCGCAACAGGCAGGATTCTCTTCGGTCGAGCCCGAAACAACGCCCGCTAACGAGGTTGAGACAAGGTTAAGTGTGGTCTTGAAGACCATCGCAACGAATCCGGTTGTCTGGATCGTGGCGCTTGCCTATGCCTGCACCGGCGCCGTCCGCCAGGGAGTCGATCAATGGTTCCCCCGCTTCATGCAGGAAGTGCATCACGTGCAGCTCCGCTCGCCACAGTTTCAAATTCTGGTCTATTTGATCCCGCTGGTCGCCACGCTCGGCTCACTCGTCTCTGGCTATGTTTCGGATCTTATTTTCAACGGCAGACGCGCCCCTGTTGCAGCCGCACTCTATTTTCTGGAAACGGTTATTATTCTTAGCGCCGCGCAATTTTCCTCGGTCAATAGTGCGATCTTTTTTCTGGTCCTGATTGCCTTCACCGCCAACTCCACCCATTCCATTTTGGGAACTGCCGCGGCCATGGATATCGGCGGGGCAAAGATGGCGGGGTTTGCCTCCGGATTAATCGATTCGTTTCAATATTTCGGCGGCAGTCTTGCAGGGTTTGTTTTGGGCGCGTTGCTCGATAAGTCCTGGGGCAGCTATTTTTACTTCATGGCCCCATTCGGGCTCATCGGCGGTTGCCTGATGCTAACAATTATCGGACGGATTTCGCTGGCAAAGCCTGTCAGCTAGGAGCGACCCGCTTCTCTCCGAGCCGTCGCTCTACAGAGCCAGAGGCCGCACTTCCAGGACGAGACGAATCTCGCCCGTCCGCAAACATTGAAGACACGCAACACTGTGTCCGCGCCGCGTTTTTATCTTTCTGGGGAGCGCACGCGCCTCGCGTGCTCATTGCGGCGCCTCGCCGCAATGCTCTGGTAAGAGAAAAGTTCGCGACAGCGAGGCGCCATCGCCAGCACGCGAGGCGCGTGCGCTCCCCAGAATCGAATTCGCGCGCTCAGCCGAACAATGTCAGTTGCTCACGAGGACGCCGAAAATGCTCCGTCAATAACTCCGGGCGTGGACCGATTCCCACCTTGCGACAACTCATTTGAAATAGGGCCGCGATTTGTTCTGCGAAAATTCCTTCGCCTTTGATCCTTGTTCGCCACCGCGGGTCATTTAATCTGTCGCCTCCACGAATGGATCGAATTCGCGAGAGAATTTTCTCTTTTCGTTCGGGGAAATGTTCATCGAGCCAGCGCTCGAACAACGGTGCCACAGCAAAGGGCAATCGCATGATGGTATAACCCGCCCATTGCGCTCCCGCCTCGGAACATGCGGCAAGAATTTTCGGCATGTCGTGATCGGTCAGCCCCGGAATTATCGGCGCGACCATCACCCCAACCGGAATACCGGCGTCACGCAGTTGGCGGATCGCGTCCAATCGTGCCTGGGGCGGCGATGTTCGCGGTTCTAACACTCGCTGCAACTTTTCATCCAATGAAGTAACCGATAAGTTGACGGCGGCACAGGAGAATTCCGCCAGCTCGCCCAGCAAATCGGCGTCGCGTGTGACCAATCGATTTTTCGTGATGATTCCGACCGGGTTTCTAAATTTGGTGAGAACGCGCAAACATCCGCGCGTGATCTGCAGTTTGCGTTCGATCGGTTGATACGGGTCCGTCACGCCGCTGATCGCGATCACCTGGGGTCGCCATTTCCGCGAAGACAATTCCTCTTCCAGCAGTTTCGGCGCGTCCATTTTGACCATGATGCGCGACTCGAAATCGGTGCCTGCCGAGAAGCCGAGATATTCATGGGTCGGCCGGGCATAACAATAAACACAGCCGTGCTCGCACCCGCGATACGGATTCACGCTCGTCTCGAACCCGACATCGGGACTGTTGTTGCGGGCAATGATCGACTTTGTCCCGTCGCGATAATAGATCGTTTTTCGCGGACGCGAATCCTCATCAATTTCATCATGCGGATCTTCTTCAAAATGGAGCGCCTCGAACCGATTCGCAGGATTAATGGAAGCGCCACGAGCGCGAAATTCGCGGGGGTGGACCGTGCGTGCCGCCGTTGGGATCTCGCGTACATTCTTCCAAAGCTTTGGCGGATCCGGCGGTTTCATACTTTATGTTCATTCGAACATGGCTCACGTCAAGCGCTTTCGGCGCTCTGGTAGGGCGAGACTCTGTCGAGCCGGCGAGAGGGCCCTGGGTATGTATCAACACCCGCGGCTCCGCAGAGCGTCGCCCTACCGAAAAAAACAAAACCGCGACGAGGGCGTAGCGCTTACACGCCGAATTGTAGGGGGTCCGTGCCGGACGCCGGTCCTTTTCAAACGGCGTTTCGCAGAAACGCCCTGCAATCACATGACTCTATAACTCCATCACTCCACCGCTTCCTCGCTGTTGCTCATCGCCACCGTAGTGGCAAAATCCTCTGCCACGTACTAGCTCGGAGGGGTGGTCGAGTGGTTGATGGCTCCGGTCTTGAAAACCGGCAGGGCGCAAGCCCTCGTGGGTTCGAATCCCACCCCCTCCGCCAAACTGAATTGCGGATTTGCGATTGCAGATCGTGGATTTGGCGCCTTAGGGCAACCAAATTTGATGTAAGCTTGGCGAATGGTACGTATTCAAATTTCTCTCGAACCGAAGGAAGCCGGCTGGCTCAAACGCCTGGCGGGGATCGTCGGTCGTTTGGTTCGGAAGACGTCAGCCGAAGGGAATAGAAGCACAGCAAGCGGTAAGACTTCGGCTTTAAATAAAGGCGGTACTATTTCCTCGCGCTTTCCTTTTGCCTGAAGGATGGGCGTGAGAGCGATGCCAAGCTGGCGAAAGGTTACCTTTACGGCGAAGGCGACATGCGTTGAGGAAGGTTCGAATGGCCTTTGACGTACGTGTACGGCATTCCCGTGTTATATCCCATTTCATTAACACCTCGCTTTAGGGAGGTGTATGGCCGAGTACACTATCACAACCGCTTTAGCGGTTTAGTTGCTCACTGACAAAAAAGCGGTGAAGCGGTTAAGGCCTACTCAGACGGTCAATCGACGCCAAACACACACCGTTCAACAAAAATACCCTACAATTCAAACGCATGTAATGCGCACGCTAAAGACCGCCACCCGAGGCTAGGCAGTATCTGGCCAAAAGCGTTTTCGCAGAAAATGCGTCGCTAGCAGCGCGCAGATCACTCCTAGGATTGCAGCGAAAGTGACGTCGGAGAGATAATGGGCCCCGACAATCATTCGCGAGAGCGCAATCAGAACCGGGATTAGCAATAGTGGCACGCCGATTTTTTTGCGGGCGAGGAACAAGGCGGCAAAAAACGCGGACGAGGTGGCCACGTGACCGGATGGGAAGGCGTGATATTTGGAACTGAATCGTGGGCCATTCCAGCGCGCCTCGGTTTTAACTGAAGGGCGGGCTCGGCCGGTGGCGAGTTTCACGACGCGGCCCGTGACGCCAGCGAGCGCGACCGCGACAAGCATCGTGAGAAAAATTCGCATCCACATCTTGCTCTTCGCCACAAAGGCGATCGCCATCCCAATCAGACCAACGACGATGTGCGCCGGCCAATCCCCCACCCTGCTCACCGTTTGCATTACTCTTTTCAATTCCGGCGAGGAATGCGCGCCGATCCAGGCAGCTGCGGCCTGATCCAGAAAAAAAGCGGCGACCAACGCAATCAGCGCTACTGCCGCCAGTACTATCCAGATTCTTGGGAATCGGCAGGAGGTGATTTCGGTTTCGGTTTTCACTGGAACGGCTGCTAGTCTCCGGTTCAATCGTACCACCGGCAATGCGCAATTACGTTGTTCTCTTCCTGGGGTGCCTGCTGTTTCACCTCGCGGGCACGTGGTGTCTGCCGCTGATCGATCGGGACGAGCCGCGTTTCGCCGAAGCGACGCGGGAAATGCAAGAACGCCGAGACTACATCGTTCCGTACTTCAACAACCAATTCCGATTCGATAAACCGCCGCTGACTTACTGGTTTCAAGTCGCAAGCTATCGGATCTTTGGCGAGAACGATTTCGCCGCGCGGTTTCCGACAGCTGTCGCGGCGGCGCTGGTTGCGCTGGTTCTATTTGCATGGGGCAAACGGATCCGGGACGAACGCGCCGGCTGGTGGGCGGCGATAATTTTCACCCTTTCGCTGCAAACGTTCATTCACGGGAAGGCGGCGGTGGCGGACATGTGGCTGGTGCTGTTTGTTACGCTGGCGCATTGGGCGGGGTGGGAGCTGGGAGTAAACACCGAACGCCGAACATCGAACGCCGGACATCCAATAGCTTGGTGGTGGGTCACCTTTTACGTTTCGCTGGCGCTGGCGTTTCTGGCGAAGGGACCGATTGGGTGGACGCCGCTGTTAACGGTTGCGATTGCGCAAAGATTCATTCGTCAAAAAGGCTTTGCGGCACGCTTCAAATTCGTCCGCGGCGTCTTGTTGATGTTGGCGCTGGTTTGTCTTTGGGGAGTTCCGGCGCTGGTTCAAACGCATGGCGAATTTTTCTGGGTCGGGATTGGGAAACACGTGCTGCAACGTTCGATCGCGACAATGGAAGGACATGGCGCGTCATCCATTTGGATGTATCTGGCGCTTCTTCCTTTTTATTTCATCACAGTTTTCGTGAGTTTCTTTCCGTGGTCGACCAAGCTGCCGGCGCTTTGGAAAAACCTGCGTGCGCATCGCGACAGCACCGACCAGTTCTTGTTAGCCGGCACTGTTATCATTTTCGGAATTTTTACTTTCGTGCAAACAAAGCTGCCGCATTACACGTTGCCAGCTTTTCCATTGCTGACGCTGCTGGTCGCGCGACGCACTGACAGTTTACGGTTCTCGAAAGCGCTCCCGATCAACATCGCGGCCATCTATCTCGCGGTTGCGGTATTTGTCACGCCGTTCCTGGCCAAATTTTTTCCGGCTTACAACCTTGCCCGCGATAGCCAGCCCAATCTGAAACCGGATATGGAATTCGGTGCCGTTGATTTTACTGAACCGAGTTTGGTCTGGTACTTTCGTGACCGTATCGCTAAATTTATGACGCCTTTGAAACGCAAAGAAGGCGCCGAATTCATGAGCCGTAGCGGGTCGCGTCTCGTGGTGTTGCCAACAGAATCCGTCAACAACGTTTTTCCGAACGTCGATGCTTCCTGGCGAAGCTACCGCGAAAGCGGATTCAACGTCGCGAAGGGTCAGCGTGTCGACTTGACGATGTTGCTGAAGCTGGAATAGAACATCTCACAAACGCGCAACGAATTTTCTGATTAGAGTGAGTCGGCACGCGTATCGTGAGAGTAGAGAGTCCCCCTCGAATCGCTCGGCGCAACGGAATCTGGGGAGCGCACGCGCCTTCGCCATCGCGAATTTTTGTTTTCTCGGAAGGAATTGCGGCGAGGCGCCGCAATGAGCACGCGGGGGCGCGTGCGCTCCCCATCCAAGATTGTCACTTCGTCGCTGATGGGGCGCTGAAATTCCACGCCCCTTACGAAAAGTTTCTTTGCAGATTTGCACTCGGCGATTAGGGATTGCGGACACGATCACGTTTCTCCACGGGCGTCTGGTGCACGCGCTGCCGACACAGGCGACCATCGACGTAGCTGCGACGCCCGCGTCGCAGTAGGTGAAGGTGGCGCGCTCACCGCCAGTAGCGTCCCAAAGCAACAACCAGTCGCTGAAACTTGGAGCCAGCGCGGCGGGGGGCGCGCACACTTCCGTCGACGAGGGCGTCGCCGCTACTCTTGTACTGCGAATTGTTGCTTTGCAGATTCCTACGGCGCGATTAGGGATTGCGGACGTGATTACTTTTCTTCATGGCCGACTCGCGCATGCGCTGCCGACGCAGGCGACCATCGATGTCGGTGGTGTCGGCTACGAGGTTTTTATCCCGCTTTCGAGTTACGATAAATTACCGGCAGTCGGTCAGCCGATCGAGATTCTCACCCACCTGCACGTCCGCGAGGACGCACAGATTCTCTATGGATTCATGACGGCGCTGGAACGCGATCTCTTTCGATTGCTCGTCAATCATGTCAGCGGCATCGGGCCGAAACTGGCGTTGGCGGTGTTGAGCGGGATGAGTGTTAACAACTTCAAGGCTGCGGTGGTGAATAACGACGTTACTTCGCTTTCGAAAATCAGCGGTGTTGGGAAAAAAACGGCGGAGCGAATGGTACTCGAGCTGAAGGACAGAGTCGGGGTGGCGGCGGCGTGGGAAGCGGCGAGCGCGGCGCATGCGCCAACGCCGGAACAGGAACAGGCGAACGAAGCCGTGCTAGCGTTGATCGCGCTCGGCTACAAGCAGGTCGATGCCCACAAATTGGTGCGCGATCTACAGGAACGCGAAGGCGCGGGGAAATCGGCCGAGGAACTGGTGAAGATGGCGCTGAAACGGATGGCCGCTGGAAGATAGGAAGCAACAAACAACAAACACAGAACATCGAACGCCGAACAGTCGAACTCGGAATTCCGCATTCGGCGTTGGACGTTCGGCGTTCGGCGTTCGACGTTTGCTTCGTAAATGCTGGTTCAAAACGACAGGCTCACTACAATTCGGAACGCCTTGCCCAAAGAAGGCCTGTTCGCCGACAAGGACTGGCTGATCTCGCCGGAGGCATTTCCGATCTCGGAAAAATTTGCCGATGAGCTTGAGCATCTCGGGCATCGTCTGTTCGTTTTTCAGCGCGCATGTAATCAGCTTTATCAACTGAGCGCACGGGGAAAACAGCCAGAGTGGATCGCAAAGTATTTGGATGCGGGGAAACCACCGGGGTTGATTGAGTTATCACGGCAGAAGATTTTTCGTAGTGAATTGCCACACGTTATTCGGCCCGATCTCATTCTGACGGAAAAGAATTATATCATTGCCGAGATCGATTCGGTGCCGGGCGGTATCGGACTGACCGCATGGCTAAATCAGACCTACTCCGCACTCGGTCAGGATGTGATTGGCGGCGAAACCGGAATGCTGAAGGGATTCCAGACGGTGTTGCCGAATGGAGGCGATATTCTGATTTCACGCGAATCGGCAATGTATCGGCCGGAGATGGAGTGGCTGGCGGGGCAATTGAATCAACGCCGAACGTCCAACATCCAACGTCCAACGCCCAATTGGCGGGTTCTTCCCGCGGAAACCTATAAGCTGGAAAACGGACGCGATATCTATCGATTCTTCGAATTATTTGATTTGCCGAATATTCCGAACATCGACGCAGTGCTGAAAGCCGCGGCTGAAGGAAGGGTGCAGATCACGCCGCCGATCAAACCGTTTCTGGAAGAGAAGATGTGGTTCGCGCTTTTCTGGCTGAAGCCGCTGCGGGAGTTCTGGCGGCGCGAGCTGGGCGAGAAATATTTTCTGAAACTACAGGAAGTCATTCCCTATACCTGGCTGCTCGATCCAACGCCGTTGCCACAACACGCGGTTATTCCGCGACTGGAGATTCACGATTGGCACGAGGCAGCCAAGTTCAGCCAGAAAGAGCGCGACTTGCTTTTGAAAGTGAGCGGATTTTCACCGCTCGGTTGGGGCAGCCGCGGCGTCGCCCTTGGCGCTGACCAGCCGCATTCGGATTGGCAAAAACGAATCGAACACGCACTGGATAATTTCGCGGTGCAGCCAACGATCTTGCAGCAGTTCCACAAAGGAAAGCAGTTCGAACACCAATACTACGAAGGCGAGGAACTACGGACGTTAAAAGGCCGGATCCGGCTGTGTCCGTACTTCTTTGTGGAAGCCGATCGGGTGCAGATGCGCGGTGCCCTAACGACAATTGTGCCAGCAGACAAAAAACTGATTCACGGAATGCGGGACGGCATCATGGTGCCGACGGGAATATCAAAATCCTAGCAGGTTGTTGAGAAATGTTGTCGGAATCCCCCGTTAGCCGAAGCGACGGTCATTGACCGCCGCTGGCAATATTGGCGCGGGTTTTCACCAGGCTGTTAGAGATCGGAGTGACGAGGAAGCTTGTCCGCGTGTAGAATCTCCGCTGGTTGCGAGTGATGTCGGCCGGCGAAACAATTGAATCGTATGTCCCTTCACGGCTAGATGGTTTGCCGTGGAGCCGATGGCATTGGTTGATTGTTGTTGCGCTCGGCGCAACCTGGATTCTCGATGGTCTCGAAGTGACGCTGGCCGGCGCACTCGGCGGCATCCTTACCCGGCCGGATACTTTGGGCCTGACTTCGATCGAGGTCGGCGCCAGCGCCACGTATTACCTGACCGGCGCCGTGATCGGCGCGCTCCTCTTTGGATATGGGGCAGACCGATTCGGTCGAAAGAAATTATTCTTCATCACGGTGGCGGTTTACCTTTTCGGAACGGCGTTAAGCGCCTTCTCCTGGAATTTTGCAAGTTACGCCATTTTTCGTGCTCTGACGGGTGCGGGCATTGGCGGTGAGTACGCAGCTATTAACTCGGCCATTGACGAACTCATCCCGGCACGGGTCCGCGGGCGCGTGGATCTCATGATCAATGGTTCCTATTGGGTCGGTGCGGCGCTGGGCGCAATCGGAACGTTGATAGTGCTCGATCCTCAGCGATTACCAGTGTGGTTAGGCTGGCGGTGCGCTTTTGGGATTGGCGCCACCCTAGGACTGGCGGTGATCTTCTTCCGGCAATGGATCCCGGAGAGTCCGCGCTGGTTGATGATCCACGGCCGTAATCACGAGGCGGAACAGATTGTGACGGAGGTCGAACGCTTGGTGGAAAGCACGGCGCGTGAGGAGCGAAGTGCAATGTTCCAGACGCGGATTCGGACGCGAACGCACACACCATGGCGTGAGATTTGGAACGCGATCGTTCACGAACATCGGCGGCGTTCAGTGCTCGGCTTTGTCCTGATGCTTACTCAGGCATTCTTCTACAACGCGATCTTTTTCACCTATGCGCTGGTGTTAATGAAGTTTTACAAGGTGGCGGAGCAGGATGTTGGCGGTTACCTGCTGCCGTTCGCCCTCGGGAACGTGCTTGGACCGATCGTGCTCGGGCACCTCTTCGACACGGTTGGGCGCAAGAAGATGATTGCCATCACTTACGCGCTAGCCGGACTTTTCTTGGCACTAACGGGATGGCTCTTTTACGCCGGTCTGCTCACGGCCCAGACGCAGACGCTGGCGTGGTCGATCATTTTCTTCATCGCCTCCGCTGCCGCCAGCTCCGGCTATCTTACGGTGAGCGAAATATTCCCGTTGGAAATCCGCGCTCTAGCCATCGCCATCTTCTATGCAATCGGCACACTGGCCGGCGGAGTGGGCGCACCGATCCTTTTTGGCTGGCTGATCGGGACCGGATCAAGCACGGCGTTGTTTGCGGGTTATCTAGTAGGCGCCAGCCTAATGATGGTTGGCGCGTTGACCGAAGTTTTGATCGGGGTGCCGGCCGAACAAAAATCGCTCGAGCATATTGCTGCGCCGCTATCGAGTCGATTCTGACGGCGACTTATTCACGACAAGCCACGCTGAGCTCAAGCGTGTGGATCGGACCGGCGACGGTGAGTTTGCTCGAATAGAGTCGGAATTCCTCGACGTGGATCATGCCGACGTCGTAGTCACGATATTTCTTGAGGAAGGATTTCATCAGCGCCGGCGAGATTCCGCGGGCGCGCGCGATGGTGAAATGGGGTGTCCAGGCGCGCTCTTCGATCGGAAGATTACAAGCGAGGGCGGCTTCGTTCACCCGCTTGTGCAATTGAAAAAGGTGTGGATGGGCGTGGCCGACTCCAATCCAAAGGATGTGAGGCACCCCCTTTTTTGAAAATGTTCCAAGCCCAGTAACGGGAAGAAAAAATGCCTTTAAGGATATCGCCGCGAGTTTTTCTTTCAGCACATCAGCGGTTGGCGGTTCGACCGCGGCGAAAAAGGCGAGCGTGAGGTGAATTTGCTGCGGCGGAAGGAAAATCAGGCCGCGATAATGGGGATCGAGTGCGGCGAGAGCCTCTGCGATTTGGTCGGGCAAGTCGATGGCAATGAAGAGTCGCTGAGGGTTCATGAAATTAAGTTACGCGGTGCAGCGAGAAAATCCGGGGAGCGCACGCGCCCTCGCGTGCACGCTGCGGCGCCTCGCCGCAGTGCTTTTGGGAAGGAAAAGTTCGCGACGGCGGGGGCGCCGTCGCCAGCACGCGAGGGTGCGTGCGCTCCCCGGAAGATTTTAGGCGGCGCAGCCGCATTTTTTTAACATCGCTCGACGGAGCGATCGATCCACCCAAAATCAGCCCTGCGCCGCTCCAATTAGCCGTGTTTGCGATTGAAGCGTGCGACTTCGCGGGCGGTTTCGCGATCCATGGCGCGTTTTTTCAAATCGGCGCGTTTATCGCGCGCGACTTTTCCCTGGGCGACACCGAGCTCGGCCTTCAGCTTGCCGTTTTTCCAATGCAGATTGAGAAGGACGAGCGCGCGGCCGCCGACCTGGGTTTCGCCGTAGAGTTTGTCGATCTCGGCGCGATGGAGCAAAAGCTTGCGGACTCGTTTGGCGGCGGGAAATTCGTGACTGGCGCGTTCGTACGGCTGGATGTCGGCGTTGTAGAGGAAAGCTTCACCATTCTCAATCCGTGCGAAGGCATCGCTGATGTTGGCCTTGCCGGCACGGATCGATTTGACCTCGCTGCCTTTGAGCTCGATTCCCGCTTCGTAGCGATCGAGAATGTGAAAGTCGCGCAGCGCTTTACGGTTTAAAATCGTCTCGGCAGTCATGACCGAGCGATGTCAGCGAAATATCAAGCGCCGTCGGCAGACGCGTTCTGCTCTTCGAAGGTGAGTTTGCCGGCGATGATTTCCTTCAGAGCGATATCGGTGAGAGAAGCGCGCGGGCCGACCTCGACCATCGGCCGGTGGCCGAGGCCAAGCTGACGGACACGCTTGGAGACCACGTTGATGAGCAGTTGCGGATTGGGAATGATCTGGCTGGCTTCCTGCAAGAGTTGAGTCGTCATAATGCGCAAGGTGTGGACGGCACCGGTCGTTTTCGCCGGGAATTGCAGAATCGTCGGCACGCTGGACGAAATAGGACTGGGAAAAAGACGAGAGCCGAGCATCGCGACGATAACGAAACTCAAAATGTGGGAAGTTGACACCTCCTTGTCAAACGATTTCTGCAAAGCCGACGAGTAAACGGCGCCTGCTGTCGGGATCCTCGACGTAATGGGCAATCCGAAGATCAACGATATTACCCCACGTATCTGAGCGCGAGAGTTGATGGATTCGGCATTACCTTAACTAATTCAAGTGCTGTTACCGCGGAATCGCCCGCGCGATAGACGAGAAAACGTGGGACATATTCTTTCGTCATAACCGCTGGGCCGAACAACGGTGTTCTTCTTGGATTCCCCTATCAAGTACGCGAAGTAGTCGGCTCAGTGGCGTATTAGCGACTAGAAATCACGGGCATTCGCTTACCTTAGTCAGGCGCCTCCTTCGAGCCAGCCTCTATCTAATTTGGCCACCTCGTCTTACAACATGGCTTTACAGATTTCGTCATGCGATGGGTGTTCCAATCAAGCCCCCGATTGGTCCAAAATCGTCGATGCCCGCATCAAAAACCTGACCAACCAGCACAGTCGCGTTGCCTTTTAATCCACCGCGATATTGTGAAGTGGGCTTTGGGCGTTTTCGGGCAACGCTAAGTACCTGATAAAAAGTGGATTAACATGGCGACCAGTGGACAATCGATGGCATTGTTGGTGCTATAATTTCCATAGAAACCGGAATGAATACACAACTCAATCGACCGCCATACGTTGATCGCACCGAACGTGGCACCACTCTAGTCGAGGTGATGGTGGCGGCCGTGCTCGTCGCCGTATTTTTTGCATCCATCTTCGAGCTCAACGCCATGTGCCTTCGTTTCATCGACGCCAGCAAAGAATCCCTCGCTGCTCTGCAAAGCGTTCAAGATCGAAGTGAGATTTTGCGCAACCTCTCCTTCTCTGATTTGACCAATACCGCAGTTGTTCAAAACCTGATGGCGACTGCCGCCAATCCTGCACCGTTTTCGCAAAAGGCGATCGAAGTAGTCAAAATCAGCAAATACCCGACTCCAAACGGAGTGACACAGTTTACCCGGTCTTCTAACGGCACCGTCGTCAACGACTCCGTAGCAACCGATCTAGGCACGCAATTAGTGAAAGTCGACGTCGCTGTTTCCTGGACGATGACGCTGGGCGGTCGTGCCCGAACCGAACAGACGAGCAGCATTGTTTCAAACGGAACAAAGAAATGAGACTCGGATCCTCACTGGCGGCTCGAGCGTTTACGCTTGTAGAGATGCTAATCGCGATGGCGATTGGTGTAGCTATCATTGCCGCCACGCTGACCACGTCAGTCGCGTTGCAGAAAAGCTTTTATTCAGTTGATAACTATTTTGGAACGCACATACAGCAGATCCGTATCGTGGATTACCTAGCTCGAGATGTCAGACGAGGCTTGAGCGTTGTTTCGTCTGCCGACAAACACACCGTTACCGTGAACCTTCCCAGATATATCATTCAGGCCGGGGATGCCGACGCAACCGGATCAAACATTGGAACTCCGCGCGCACCCTCACTCGCAGTCGTTAATAGAGATTATAATATAAACTACCTGCCGACATCCGCGTCATCCTCCAGCGTCGTCGTATATTCGATTAGCGGCTCCTCAATCCTGCGCACAGAAGATAACGTTGTTACCATGATTGCCTCGAGCACTGACAGCCTGCTTCCAGAGACGGTCGATGTTGAATTAGCGAATACTGAGTATACCACCACGGCGATTACTTTTCAGCCTCTGTCCGTGGCGGACCGAAATGGCACGGTCGTTTATTCGACTGCTTACCTGAGAAATCGGCGCCGCGCCATCCCCACGCCCAGCCCCAGCGCTACGCCATAGTATTAAACAGAATATGCAAACTAGGAAAACCTCCCAAGAATCGGGTAACGTTTTGATTTGTGCCCTTATCGCGATTCTAATCGTGTCGCTCATCGGCGCAAACGTCTTGAGTAACTCAACGACGCGCTTGAACGTGTCGTCCAATCACGTTCGCGCGTGGAAGGAAGCGCTGGAAGCCGCGGAAGGGGGCGGCGAAATGGCATTTGCCGAGTTAAGGAAGCAGACCTCCACGGATGCAGCAGTTCGCGCGAGTCAATGGTCAGGGTGGACCACTTCCGGAACCACGCACACTAGCCCACAAACTACCTTCGGCGCTAGTAATCTGATTGCACAAACCGCGGTGGAGACATTGTATTTCGACGCATCGGGAGTTTTTCACGCGGGAGCAAATCCAGATCCAGCCCAAAACAACTGGTACAGGCTTAGGAGCAAAGGAACGGCGCCGCTGCCAAACCTTAAACGAACGGGAATGGACGACGCGCTAGTACAAGACGGACAAACACACTTCGCTGCGTTCGGTTCCACCCAAATGAAAGACATCGTCGCCCGTAGCAAAGGTGATAGTCTCCTGCGCAAAATCGATTTTCAATACGATCACTTCGTCTCAACCTACGGACCGAATGGCGACGGCGTTAACAAAACCCTTGTTGCTCCCGTCGCTGCACCCTCGATTTCACGGCGGATCGAGCAGATTGTCACACCAGTCACCCCATTCTTCGACGCAGCGATTAAGGCTAATGGCATCTTCTACGGACTTGGCTCCGCCGCTTATATCGACAGCTACGATTCGCGCAACGGCCCGTATGATCCCACCGTGAAGACCAATCCTTCCAGTCCCTATTACAAGGATTCCCGCCACGGCTCGGTCGAGATCAACAGTGGGACGGCAACAATCAAGGGGACGATTTACGGGGATGTGGCGACCAATGGAGGAACCGTCATTAACTCACAGTATGTTACGGGGACCGTGGATAACAATGTCCCATTTACCCTGGAGGACTATCACATGCCGGATACATCAGGATGGTCGTATCAAGCTCCGGGTTCGGGCGCCGGCAAACTTCCGAGCTCTGTCACCAGCAGCAGTCAAACTCTTACGCCCCCGGCGGCCGGAACCTCCGCTGCTCCTAATTACTATGTTATTTCGACACTCAGCGGTAAGTTGACCGTGAACCAGGTCGCCGGAGAGGAGACTTATGTTGCCATCCGCGTCAACAGTAGCAATGTCAACGGTGACGGTATTATTGGAGGAATCACGGTCAATCCGGGGGTACACCTGAGAATTTACTTTGATTACAATATTAGCACGAAAAATAGCGATCTCGCGAATAACAACCCGACCTCAACGAATCCGTTAGCTAGCAATTTGCAGTTCTATGGGATTAGTCCGCCGCGCGACGCAAATGGAAATCCCGTCAGAACGCAAACAATCAACCTGAACTCGGGTAACCCCGGGACTCTCGCGGCCACGTTTTACGCGCCCAGCGCCGCCGTCAACGAGAATGGAAATCCCGACTTCATTGGGACAGTAGTCTGCAAGACTTTCTACGCGAACGGAAACATCGCCTGGCATTATGATAGAGCACTCAATTCCAAGGGAGAGCTCCTTGATTTTCGCATTGCCAGTTACGTAGAAGATACCCGTTAGTCCCACTCTTAGACCACCGACCGCACATAGCCCGTGTCTGACTTTTGGACGCCCGCGACGTCCACGGCGAGAAAGGCCAGCCCTTTGCGGCCGCGAAAGATTTGCCTCCAAAACGCGGCCCACACTCGGCGCTTGCCGAGTGTGGGCGCGTGGACGAGCAGCGATCTTCTTGCTATTGCCAATTTAATGCGCGAAGTAGTCGGGCATGCCGCTCTTTGGCAGCTAATGCGGGCTGTGGCTCAGCTTGGTAGAGCGCCTCGTTCGGGACGAGGAGGCCGTGGGTTCAAATCCCACCAGCCCGATGACATGGCATTGGTCAAGGCATGAATGGCAGCGGCTTTTACACCAGGGCGTTTATCGTTCCCTGCCTGCAGAATTGTGACGCACCTGTTTGAGAAATGATGGCGCGCTTCCCTGGCGAAATCGTTTGCCATTCTACTGAAGCAATGCTTGCGTTCCGGCTCACTCCGACGGCAAGATAATTTTCACCGATATGGGTTCTCTAAAGAAAAGACGCAAAGCGAAAATCTCCAAGCACAAACGCCGCAAGCGAATGAAAGAGAACCGTCACAAGAAGCGTTTGCGTTACAAGTCATAGAGCAGCAACGTCGGGCGGGTTGCCTGGCCACGCCCGCGCGATACATTTCGGAAGCATGACGATCGCGCGCAAGCCGGCAGCTTATCTTGCGCTTTTTCTGCTTTTTTGTGTTTTCAACTATACCTGGGCCACGACGGCGCCACCGAGTCGATCGCTGAAAGCAACCGCCGCCCATTCGGCGCCGAAGCGCAACGCAATCGATGACTCGTTAGCGTTACCATCCGCGCGCGATTTGAATCTGACCCTTGAAGGCGCGCATAAGGCCGAGGCTCTTGCCCATTTCGCCGATGGAATTGATTTGGAAGAGAACGGCGAAATGGAGAAGGCCCTCGAAGCTTATCGTCAGGTTTTGAATGTCGACCCTGGTCAAATTGAATTAGCTGTTCGGGTCGCGGCATTGCTGACCCGCGATGATGATTATCCGGGTGCAATCGATGTCTTAAAAGATGCGGTCAAGGTCCATCCAAAAGCGCCGGAGCCTTACCTGGAACTGGCATTCATCTATGCCAAGTTTCTAAACAAGCTCGATCAGGCGATCGAGTTCGCCAACAAGGCCATCGCATTGGATCCGCAAAGAATTGATGGTTACCAACGATTATTTGAGATCCATCTCAACGCTGGTGATGAAAAGAAGGCAACGGAAATACTCGATCGCGCGGCCAAAGTCCGCAACGAAGATCCGATGTATTGGGCAAGACTTGGCCGGCTTTACGGCTCGCTCATTTTGAAGCCGGATGCCAAACCGGCCGCAGAGGAAACTGCCCGGCTGAACGATGTATTTCAGAAGGCAGCGGCAAATGGTCCAAATAACGCCGCGGTTTTGAAGGAAGTGGGGGATTACTTCGCCTCCACCCAACAGATTAAGGAGGCGCTTCCGTTTTATTTGCGCGTTCTCGAGCTGCAGCCGGACGACGCCAATATCCGCGAAAAGCTAGCCACCGGATTTGTCTTAACCAATCAACGGACGCGCGCGGTGGAAACGCTCAAGGAGATCATCAAAGAGCATCCCGAAAAATATCAACCCTACGAATTGCTAGCCCAATTGCACGATGACGAGGCACGGGCCCTCGTTCGCGCTAATCAGACTGAGCAAGCAACTGCGGAATTCAAGAGGGCAGCGCAAAACTACGAACAAAGCCTTCTAATTAATCCGAATCATGCCACGACCTATCTGCGCCTGGCGGAGTTGTTACTCGTCCCGCTAAAAGAGGGCGAGCATGCCGTATCCGTTTTGACCGAAGCACGCCGGCGTTACCCGGACGCTCCAGAATTTGCCTACTATCTCGCGATCGCATTGCGGGAATCGAAGCAGGCGAAAGACGCGGTGGTGATGTTCGAGGAAGCGCTTAACGAAGCGCAGAACGCGCAGGCTGAGTTCTTGAAGCCTCGTTTTTATCTCGAATATGGCGCAGCGGCCCAGGAAGCAGGTCTATATGACAAAGCCGCCGACCTTTTTCGCAAGGCCATTGCGATGGACCCGGCCAACGCCGCCGAGCCCTACAACTATCTCGGCTACATGTGGGCCGAACAAAATATTCACCTCGATGAAGCGGAGGACGCAGTCAAACGTGCGCTTCAGCTCGACCCGGATAACGGTGCTTATCTCGATACCATGGCCTGGGTCCAGTACCGTCAGGGGAAATACGATCAGGCGCTGGAACATTTAAAGCGGGCACTTGAGAATTTGCCGCGTGAAGACGCTGTCGTTTTCGAACACCTTGGCGACGTGTACTTAAAATTGAACCGCGCGTCGCAGGCACTCGAAGCCTGGCAGAAAGCAAAAACCCTTGATCCTTCAAACAAGGATCTCGCCGCCAAGATTGACGCCCAGAAAACGCGTGTCAGCAAAAACCATGAGTGAGTCGGGCGGCACGCGTTATCCGGCGGAATGGCAGCAGAAAGCGATTTGGGCGGCGATTAGCGCGCTGGCCATTAGCTTCCTTATCTTCGTGTTCGTCGCCGTCGTTTGGATCATGGCGAACGTCATTAGCTTTCTGCAACCGATCCTGATCCCGGTCGCGATCGCAGCCATCCTTGCCTATCTCCTTGATCCCGTTGTTAGCCGAATGGCTGCCGGTGGTCTCGGCCGCACCAAATCCATCATCCTGCTTTTTGCCATTGCCGCGCTCGCGCTGGCGGCCATCGGCACCTGGCTGGTGCCGGCAATTGGGATGCAAAGCAATAATCTCGCTAAAGAATTGCCGCAATATACCGTCAAAGCACGCGACCAGATTGTCGAATGGATCTATCGCTACGAACAGACTTTCGGGACCACCAGTAAGAGCCGGGCGAAGGCCACCAGCGGAATCGTCAATTGGTTGCTCGGCTCCACTCCTACGCCGACACCAAAGCCGAGTCCGAAAGCGACGACGGCGCCGGAAGAAGCGGCTCCTGTTGCTTCACCGTCTGCCACACCGCCTTTGGAAGAAATTGCGCCCGCCCCTTCCAAATTAGGCGAGCCTGAGCGCTATCGGCTTCAAGATTTGGTGGAAAAACAATTGCCCAACCTCGAGCGACAGCTGCCGAACTTGACCGAGAAAGTCTGGGGCATCATTAAGAAGAGCATCGGCGGATTTCTTGGCATCACCGGTTTTCTTTTGAGTCTGATCATGGTGCCGATCTATTTGTTCTTCCTTCTCAAACAGCGGCCGGCCATTCAAAGCCGTTGGAAGGATTATTTGCCGCTACGCCAATCGCACCTCAAGGACGAAGTAGCCGAGGTTCTCTTGCAGATTAACAGCTACATCATCGCTTATTTTCGCGGGCAACTGCTCGTCTGCCTCGTTGACGGAATTCTCATTGGCACCACTCTGTCATTCCTTCCCCCTCCTGGACTAAACTTCGCCGTCCTTATTGGATGCCTAGTTGCCATCCTGACCATGATTCCGTACATCGGCATCATCGTTTGCTGGATTCCAGCGGTCCTCATCGCCGTGGCGCAGTGGGGTGACTTCACTCACCCGTTGCTCGTGACTTTGATCTTCATCGTTATCCAAAATCTCGAAGGCTTGTTCTACGCTCCACGTATCGTTGGCAATTCGGTAGGGTTACATCCGATGACGGTGATTGTTTCGATTTTTGTCTGGGGACTACTTATCGGCGGATTGCTCGGTCCCATTTTAGCGGTGCCCCTAACAGCCACGATCAAAGTGCTCCTGGCAAGATATGTATGGGGCGAGCGTCTGCGCAAAGAAACGATGGAGGCAATCGAGGAGGTTCCGGTCGTAGAAGAAGCCGAGGCTGAGGGCGTCGGCGCTTGATCCCGCTGCTCTCTTCTGAATGGGTGGCGAGCCCATCGATGAAAACGCGATGATATATCCGGTGACACGTCAGCCCCGGCGACAAGAAAGCAAGGTCGCCCGGATCGGTTATACCCGCTCTTCTTCGGTTTGGGGCGGCCTGCTTGTTTTGGCCGTCATTGCAGGATTCGCTCTCGGGTTGATCGTCCTGACCATCGGTCCAAAACTCGTTAGTGCATGGCAGGAATCGCGCTGGCTCAGGAGGGCCGAAACGAACTTGAAGCAGGAGAATTTTAGTGCCGCTAACGAGGCCGCACGAAAAGCTCTGGAGATTAATCGCGATTCTCTATCCGCCTGCGAAATTCTGGCTGAAACCACCGAGAAACAAAATCGCGCTGAGACCGTCGGCTGGCGCGCCCAGATCGCGCGCTTGCGTCCCCGCGACACCGCGAGCCAGTTGAATCTCGCCTCTGCTGCGCTGCGCTTCGGTCAGCTTGATGCTGCCCGCAAAGCGCTCGAGAGCGTGCCCAAGGAAAATCGCGAGAGCGCTTCTTATCATGTAGTTGCCGGATGGTTGGCCCGCGCGCAGGGCGATGAAGCCAGCCAGGAACGCCATTTCGCCGCTGCCCTGGAAAAGGAACCACACAACGAAACCTATCAGTACAACCTCGCCGCCGTTCGAATCAAATTGCCCGATCCTCAAAAACAAGCTCAGGCTCGAGAAACCCTCGAACATCTCGCCAAAAGTGCACCATTTCGAGCGGGTTCACTTCGCGCGCTCTTGAATGACGCGATCCAACAGAGCAACCTGGAGGCCGCCGATCGTTTTGCGCAAGAATTGCAACTGAGCCCGCAGGTCACGTTTTCCGACGACCTGCTTTGTTTGGATTTCTACAAAAAGTTGGATCAAAAAAAACTGGCGACATTACTCGAAAAGGTAAAACCGCTGGCGGCACGCGAACCCAATGATCTTGCTGCGCTCATGGGATGGATGAATGCCAATGGCATGAGCGCCGACGTATTGCGATGGATGGAGAAATTGCCGCCAGAAAAAACCGCTAATCCTCCAGCAGCGATTGAGGTGGCAGACGCTTTCAGTGCGCAAAAAAATTGGACGCGCCTGCGCCGCTGGACCAAAGGCGATGACTGGGGCGAGTCTGAATATTTACGCCTCGCCTACCAGGCTTATGCCAGACAACAATCTCGACAGGAGGGGACGGAGGCCGAATCCGTCTGGCACAATGCCGAGCGCGCCTGCCAAGAGAACCCGGAGCGCGAAATCCGCCTGGCACGTCTCGCATCGAAATGGAATCTGCCGGCTCAAGCTGAACAGCTTTGGTTGCGGGTTGCACATGATCCGCTGAGCCGCCGCGAGGCGCTCGATAGTTTGTTTGCGATTTATCGCGCAAACAATGATCTCCCCAATCTCTATCTCACCGCCATGCGCCTGCATGAGACGTCACCCGATGAACCATTGATCGCGGCGGAATATTCGCGGCTTTCCCTTGTGCTCGATCGAAACCGGGATGAAGGCCGCCGCGTGGCAAAAGAAGCTTTTGATCAAGCCCCAACCGAACCGCCTTGTGCCGTTGCTCAGGCACTTTTCCTAAATTTAGAAGGCCATACCGCCGATGGAATAGCTATCCTGCAAAAGCTCCCACCCGAAAAATTGCATGATCCTCGCCTGGCTCTTTATTTCGCCGTGCTTCTTCTCGATGACGGAAAAGCCGAGGCAGCTCGCGAATTCATTAATGAGGCGAACTCCGGTTTTGTTTTCCCTGAAGAGAAAAAACTCTTGGAAGAAGCGGTCCAGAAACATCCCCTGGTCCCCCCGCCTCCTCCGACCTCGCAACCGTCACCCAACGCGTCGCCGTCCCGTCCGGTGCTGTCTTAGCATTCCTATTCCATCCGCGGGCGTGAGAAATTCGTTATCCCGGGCGAAAGCCGAGGGGTCCCGTTGCGATAGTTTGAATTAGGTGACGGAATCCCGAGTGCGATCTAATCTCGCTGCGCGCGATGCCCGAGCCAGGCGTTGCCTGTTATGGTGCGAGTAACCGCCATTGCTCGACTTCAGCTATGGTCGCAGTCGGCCGCGCGCAGCGCAGCGCCCAAATCGCGCTGAAGCCAACTTCCCGGAATGGAAACTTTATTTCATCGGCTAAGGCTTTCTTCTTTTCCGCAGCCAGGCTGGCATAGAGTAAACTCAAATGCGGATCGATGACATATCGCTCCGAGGCCCCGCTTGCCTTCCAAATTCTGTCTCCCATCTCCTGTAGCGGAACGCTCTGTTCAAACTGCACAAATAGCGTTTTCGTAAATTGTTTGCTGAATCGAATACTACGAATCGTTAGCTTGATCATGACTGCTCCAAGCTCATGCAGAATTTCGGCCGGATCGCGCGAATTTTCCGGCGCGATAAAAACGCTGACATGCGGTGCAAACACCGGCGCGTCAAATCGCCTGGCAAGCTCATGGATTTTTTCCGCGAACACTTCGCGGGCAGCCGTTTCCGGCAGCAGCCAATAGGCAATCGCCTTGTGCTTTTTTGTCAGATCGAGCGGGAGTCGAGTCATCTCTGATCGTCGGAATGGCTAGAGATTCCTCGACTACGCTCGGAATGACAAATCACCACGGTTCTATTATTCTCCTTCGCCATGCCCACAAACGTCCTCGGTACAGAACTGCGATGTTGTTGTCGCAACCCGGTCACCGGGTTTTATCGCGACGGCTATTGTCGAACCGGCCCGGAGGATGTCGGGCAGCATACGGTCTGCGTTGAGGTGACGCAGGAATTTCTCGATTTTTCTGTCCTCGATGGAAACGATTTGGTCACGCCGCGTCCGGAATGGGGATTTCCGGGTTTGAAACCGGGTGACAAGTGGTGCGTCTGCGTCACGCGCTGGAAAGCCGCGCTCGATCACAATCGTGCCGCGCCCGTTGATCTCGAGGCAACCCACTGCTCTGCGCTCGAATTCGTTACCCGGGAAGAATTGCAGGCATACGCATTGAAATAATCCTGTTCATCGCCACCGTTAGCGCGATTTGAAACTACCGTTCAGCCTTTTTCTCGCGCTTCGTTATTTAAAGCCGAAGCGCACATTTCTTTCCATCATCACTCTGATTTCCGTGCTGGGCGTCATGCTCGGTGTCACTGTGTTGATTCTCGTGATTTCGGTAATGACGGGATTCGACCGTGAGCTGCGACAAAAGGTAATCGACTTCGACGCCCACATTTTAGTTACGGGCGAAGAGGTGCTGACAAATTGGCGTGATTTGCAAGAAAAAATCCGCGCGACGCCTCGCGTTGTCGCAACCGCGCCTTACGTCCAGGGACCGGTCATTGTCGAGCACAACGAGCAACGTCTCGCCCCGCTCATTCGCGGCATTGATCCAGAACAGGAAGAGAAAGTTGTCACGCTACAAAAATTTGTGAAATGGGGAAAACTCGACCTCAGCGGCGATAGCACTGTCCTCGGGATCGAATTGGCACGGCAGTTAAACGCGACTGTTGGAGATACGGTAACGGTCTACTCGCCGGGTAATCTCTCGATCGTTCTTGATCGGATCAAAAAACTCGAGAACGCAACGGGCGAAGAAGAAAAGAAAGCGATCGCAGAATTGCGTGAAGTCGTTTTACCCAAAGATCTGACGGTGACCGGAATTTTCGAGACTGGACATTACGTGCACGATTCGCAGTACCTTTTGGTTCCACTTTTCATCGGGCAGGAGCTCTACGGATTGGGCGATGCGCTCCACGGGATCACGGTAAAGACGCAGGACCCGTACGATGTCGACCAGGTCAAAGCGGAAATCGACAAATTCCTCGATGTCTCGCAAGTCGCGCGGACCTGGATCGATATGAATCATCAGATCTTCGAGGCAATCCGGCTGGAGCGAAATGTGATGTTCTTTCTGCTCTTCTTCATCGTCGTCGTCGCCGCCTTCGGAATCATGAGCACGCTGATCACGGTGACCGTGCAGAAACGTCGCGAGATCGGAATCATGAAAGCGCTCGGAGCAAATATCGGGCAAATTGTCTGGGTCTTCTTGGGACAGGGAATGGTGGTTGGATTTTTCGGAACCCTAACGGGGCTTGGACTCGGAATGACACTGATTCGTTATCGCAACGAATTTAGTCAATGGCTCGCCAACACCTTGCACATCGAAATCTTCCCGCGCGAAGTTTACCAATTCTCATCGATTCCGGCGGAAGTAATCCCGCGCGATGTGACGCTCATTTGTTTGAGCGCATTTTTGATTTGCTCCATCGCCGCACTCATCCCAGCGTATTTCGCCGCGCGTCTGGACCCGGTAAAAGCCCTGCGCTTCGAATAATATCGCCGACATCTCTTCTCTTTTGTAACGGCGTCTATGACCGCCGACCTTCTTAGGATTCGGCGCTCATAGAGCACCGCTACAGGCAATTTCAGACAGATTGGCGTCCCACGTAATTTTCTGACGTGTCTAATGAATAAAGGAAGGCGACGTCCTTTCGGAAACGTCGCCCTCCCCTGCTGGATATGCGCCCTTATTTCGCTTTGGCGTCGTGTAACTCTTTCATCGCATTGTGCATGTCTTCGTGCGCCTTCACGACGGCATCGAGTTTGGTCTGCTGTTCCGACGTCAGCAGTGGCCGAATTTGCGTCAGCGAAGTTTCTATTACTGCCTTGGCCTTAGTCATCGCCTCTTCATGGATCGTCCGGAGCTGTGGTGCCGCCTGATCCAGGATTGGCTGTACTTTCGCCTTTTGCGCGTCTGTAAGGTTGAGCGTCGAACTCATTTCCTCCAGAGGGTTCAGATGCCAGCCGGCGTGCGGTCCGCCCGGAGGTTGCGCCTGCAGGAAGCTAACTGCCCCCAGCGCGATTGCTGCAATTATTGTCAATGTATGTTTCATATTTTTGTATTTGCGGCGTGTAATTGCGCCTTTGCTAATCGATGACCGGAATGTTCGCGCTTTGGTTACAAAAAAATCGTTCCCAAGAAAAAATTGTAACCGGAACGGCTTGCATCCGGTCTTTTCGTCTGGTGTGGATACCTTACTCTACGCATGGACGACGATGAGCACGTTCGCACACTGGTCGATCGCGCGCGCCGCGGTGATGACGACGCCGCCCGCGAACTCATCCGCCAACTGTATCCAGTGGTGGCGAAAATTGTGCGCAGTTATCGCCCCCGCCGCACTGCCGAAGAGGACTTGTCACAAATGGTTTTCGTAAAAGTTTTTCGAAATCTCGGGCAATATTCAGGCAAGGCGCCGATCTCGCATTGGGTTTCGCGCATCGCGGTAAACACCGCCGCAATCAGCTGGCATCAGAAAAAGCACGTCCGGAATTGCGCCATGCCGATTTGAGCGAAGAGCAAACTGCAATGCTGGAAAATCTGGCCGCGTCCGACGAAACGCTCGCGCCCGATCGCGCACTGGCGGCGCGCGATTTGGTGGACAAGTTGCTTGCGATGTTGAAACCAGCCGAACGACTCGTGATCGATATGCTCTATCTGCAAGCACGCAGTGTCGCGGAGGTGCAAAAGCTTACCGGCTGGAGCGCGGCCACCATTAAAATACGAGCATTTCGCGCGCGCCAGAAGCTGCGCAAACGCATCGGAGGATTGTTGTGAAAAAATCCGACCATATCCTGGATCGCTTGTTTCGTGCCGCTGCCGGTCCGGCACCAACCTCCGAAATGCCGTTTGGTTTCGACACCCGGGTTCTTGCATTGGCTCGTGAATCGTCGCCAAACGGATCAGCAATCATTGCGCTGTTCGCGCAACGTGCCGCCATGATCGCGCTGGCGATTATAGCGCTCGCGACAGCCGGCCTTTATCGGACGTCGATTTCCAACAAC